>SSEV01000161.1 GCA_008015095.1 Lysobacteraceae bacterium
GCCGTCTTCGCCGTTGATGAACACGTATTCGAGGCTCTGTTTCTTGCGGGCGGACAGCGACGAGTTGTCGATCGCGTCGCTGGTCATGCCATGCGAAAGCGTGAACTGCAGCAGCGCGACCTTACGGCCGGCGAGATCCTCGACCTTCCGGATCGCCGGATCCTTGGCGATGATCGCGTCGGCGCCGCGGGTGTTGTCGACGATCATCACCGCCTTGCCGTCGTGACCGGCGTTGCGCAGGTTCGGTTGTTCCTGCGCCCAATAGTCCGACGTGCGCCAGATGCACTGCGCGGCGCCGGCCTCGAACACGGTGGCGATGGCCGGCAGGTCGTCCTGGATGATGAATTCGACGTTGACGCCTTCCTTGTCGAAGATCGAACCGGGCTGAGTCTTGAGGCTCTGTCCGTTGGCGACCAGCGCGGGCGCGTAACCGTGGAAACTGACGATGCTCACTTTCAACGGGTTGCCGGCGGAGCCGAGCACGCCCTCGCCCTTGCCCGAATAGGCCGCGGCCGATGTGGTCTTGCCGTCGGTCTGCGTCGCAGCCGCCGTTTCATCGCCGCCTTCGGCCTTGCGGTTCTTGTACAGATTCCACAGCACCGATCCGGCGCCGAGCAGCACGATCCCGCCAATCAGGATCTTCGCGAACGGGGTGAGTTTGACGGCCATGGGGCGCTCCTACGGAGGTAATGCGAATAAGGGGTTGGAATGGGGCGGCGCGGTTATTTCGCGGGCGGACGGAATTGGGCCGCCAGTTCATCGATATTGAGGATGTGCGCATCGATGCGTTGGGTTTCGCGCGACAGGGCGGCCTTGTTGGATTCGGATTGCGACTGCAGTTTGGCGACTTCGGCGGCGGCGGCGCCGAGGGCGTCCTGGATCTGCGCCTCCAGCGCGGCGATCTGCTGGCGCAGCTCGGCCACGGTGCTGTCGCGGCTGCGCTCCAGTTCCAAGATGCGCGCCTTGTTCGACTGCACCACGCTGTCGGCGGTCGTCTGCAATTCACGTTGATGGGCGCGCAAGGCGGCCACCTTGGCGTCGGCGTCGCCGAGCACCTGTTCCATCGACCATGTCTCGTCGGCGACATCCATCGCCATCACCGCAGCCCGTCGGGTCGCCGGATCCAGCGTGCGCAGCCCCTCGACCAGTTTGAGCAGGCGTTCGATCGGGAACTGCGCGGCCGCCACGCCCTGCCGGGCGAATATATCGGCGAAAGCCAATCCTTCCTCGATGCCTTGCGGTGTTTCAGTGGTCGCGGGGGCGACGGAGGCAGGCTCAACCTCGTGTGGCGGAGGCGAGGCCGCAGCGGCGCGTTGGATGATCGCATCCAGCTCGGCGTCATCGGTGGACGCGACCTCTCGCGCGGCGGGTTCGGTCGATTCGATCAATCTGGCCGCTTCGAGAATCTTCTTCAGTGACGCCATGGCTGTCCCCAGGTCGCGTGACCGCGACGATGTTGGCAAGAATAAGGGAAGGACCGGACAAATTCAGTGCAATGGCTGGCCGGTAGCGCGCGGGCCGCTGCTCAGAGCCTGTTCAATGTCTCCGGACGCTCCACGTTGGTCTGAGGCGGTGCGGAGCAAGAAGGAGAGCGCTGCAGTGGCGCGGGCAGGGCCGGACGAGGCCGCGCACGCTTGCCGCACTCCCCGCTCTTGGCTCAGACACCGTGATTCTTGCCCTGCCAGGGGCGATACCAGTCGCGCAATCGGGCGATATCAGCGTCCATGTCGTCACTGAGGTGGAACGGTTCGCCGATTCCGATGGTTTTCTCCGGATAGTGAAAATAGGCGGGCAAGACCGGCACATCGGCGGCCTTGGCGATCTTCCAGAATCCGGATTTCCAGCGTTCGACCCGTTTGCGGGTGCCTTCCGGAGCGATGCCGATCCAGCAGTTCTGCTCGGCGCGGATCATGGCCGCGACCTGCTCGACCACGCCATGCGCGGCGCTGCGATCCACCGCGATCACACCCAGACGGCGCATCAGCCCGCCTAGCGGCCACCAGAATAATTGGTGTTTGCCCAGGGTCCGCATGTCCAAGCCGAGGGCGATCTTGGTGGCCATCCCCCAGATGCCGTCCCAGTTCGAGGAGTGCGGCGCGGCGATCAGGACCAGTTTGGGCACATCGGGAAAGGTGCCGACCACCCGCCAACCGCCCAGTCGCAACACGGTGCGACCGAGCCAGCGCCAGAAACGACCGGACCGGACCTTGGGGGCGGATGCGGGAAGCTGCGGCAGCAAAGGGGTGTCCGACATCTTCAATCCCATTCCTTGGTGCTGCGTCTGCGTTTGACGTCGGCGCGTTGGCGTTTGCCGTCCAGACGCCGCTGTTTGGCGGCCCGGGACGGCTTGGTTGCGATGCGCGGCGTCGGCGCTTCGGCGCCGGCCGCGACGAAGGCCGCGAGTCGGGCCCGGGCATCTTCGCGATTGCGCTCCTGGGTCCGGAAACGCTGCGCGCTGATCACCAGGACGCCCTCTGAGGTCATCCTGCGGTCGCGACGCGCCAACAGCCGGGCGCGCACGCTTTCGGGCAGGGCCTGGGAGCGCGCGACATCGAAGCGCAACTCGACCGCCGTCGCCACCTTATTCACATTCTGCCCGCCCGGTCCGGAGGCGCGCACGAAGCGTTCCACAAGCTCGGACTCCGGGATTGTGATCGTGTCCACATTACCTCCCCACGCGATTGTAACGGTCGGCGTCGACGAATTTGACCGCCTCTCGCGGCTGCAGGATGATGCCGTATCGGTCAGGGAGGAAGTTTGAATGTTCCGCAAGCTCACCATGGTTCCGCTACTGCTGGCCACCGGGCTGGCCTTCGCCCAGGATCCGGCCTCGGTCGACGGTTACGGCTACGACCCCGCGATGGTCAGCGACCAGGGCTTTTCTTATGCCGCTCCGAACTATGAACAAGGCGGCGATCCGGGCCTGGGTGGACTGGGCATTCCCGGGCAATTCGCGCCCTCCGCGGTCGGCGAGCAGATGAGCGGCGTGCAAGCGGTCGAGAGTCTGCTCAAGCAGGTATCGGAACAGGCGAACGCGCCAAGTTCGTCTGACCCTTCCGAAACGTTCGCGGTCACGCAAAAGCTCAAGTACGACGCGCAGCAACTGGTGCGCGAACATTGGAATGACCTCAGCCCGCGGACCCGGGAACAATACCGTCGGGTCTATGGCTACGACAACAATCCTGGCGTCTCGGCCTCCGACAGTCTGACTAGGCTGCTGTTTCAAGCCGCAGACGGCAGCGTGGCCGAAGGCGGTCTGCTCAATGGCATGCGCGAAGCCCAGCGCACCACGCAGAACCTCGAAGACCTGTTGCTGCCGATGTTGCAGGATCTCAAGCGCAGCTTCGACGCGGGACTCGAACGCGCGATGCGCAACTGAGCGCCACCGTAGGATCGGCGGGTTATTGAAATACGCGCACAGCGCGCTTTTCGACAATGCGGCTGGCGTGTCGCCGGTCGCCCGAACGAGGCGACCCGTCGTTTTCACGATTGAGCCGGCGATTGCGCCGGCGCTGCGTTCGCGAACAACGCCAAAGCCCGTGCGAACTCCGCATCAAGCGGCGCCACCACGTCCACCTGCCCACCGTCTGGGCGAGCGAAGCGCAAACGTTCCGCATGCAGCAGCATGCGATGAATGCCCATCATGCGGAATGCGCGATTGTGCCGGCCGTCGCCATGGCTGGTATCGCCGATCAGATGATGCGAGACATGCTTGAGGTGGCGGCGGATCTGGCGGAAGCGCCCGGTCTCGGGGCTGGCGCGCAATAGCGCATAACGCGATGTCGGAAATCCCGCCGAGGGCAGATCCAGCTCGCAGACCGCTAGGCGTTCGAAGCGGGTCGTCGCGGGCTTTTTCTGCGGCTTGCCCGGACCGCCGTCGAGCGCGTAGTCGACGTCGAAACGACGCTCCGGCCAGCCCCTGCAGACAGCGAGATAGTCCTTGCGCACATCGCGCGACATCAGGATCTTTCCCAGCGTCGACGCGGTCTCGCGATCGAAGGCCAGCAGCAGACAGCCGCTGGTCGCCCGATCGAGCCGATGCGCTAAGAACACCGGTTGCGCGAACTGCTCACGCAACCGGTCCGCGAGAAAATCGGTTTCGCCACGGGCCAACGCGCTGTCATGGACCATCAGACCCGCGGGCTTGTCGACAACCGCGAGCGCATCGTCGCGATACAGCACCGGTATCGGCCGCACCGGCGTAGCGTCCGGCGCAACGGCATCATCCATAAGGTTCTGGTCTTGCGTTTCGGTCATGGCAGCGATCGGGATCGTTGACGCCATCGGCGCTGGCGCGCAATCGACGCTTTTGAAGTGGGCGCCGTTGCAGAGAACGCTTTCAAAGCGGACGTCCTCGCGGCAGATGCATACGAAACAGATGCGTACGAAACGGGCGCGACCGAAGCCATCGCGCCGCCGCATCGAAACAGGCGGCTCACCCGCCCGCGCGCAGCCCGGAGCCGCGCCGCGCCTATCGCCGCGGCCACGCCGCGACCAGGGCCCACACACCGCCGAGCCCCGCGATCCACGCCGCCGCAGGCACATCGAGCACCGTGGGGCCGCCCGCCTCCAGGGCATACAGCACCGCCGCGACGATGAGCAAGCCGGTGCCGAGGATCGCCGAGACGATCCGTCGCTGCATCGCGTGGATGGTGCGCGAAAGCTCGGCCAGATCATGCGATCGCATCGCCAGTTCATGCCGTCCGCCGACCTGCTGGCTCAACCATGCATGCACCAGTTGCGGCATGTCCGGCGCGCGCGTGACCAGTTCCGGCAGACGCTTGCGGAACTCGCCGGCCAGACGCTGCGGGCTGTAGCGTTCGACCAGGATTTTCTCCAGCACCGGCTTGGCCACCGCCCAGATGTCGAGGCCGGGATCGAGCTGGCGACCGACGCCCTCGATGTTGAGCAAGGTCTTCTGCAACAGGATCAACTGCGGCTGCAGCGTAAGTTCGTATTTCTGCGCCGTGCGGAACAGCTTCACCAGCACTTCGGCCAACGAAATCTCCGACAGCGGACGGGTGAAGTACGGCTCGCATACCGCGCGCGCCGCGGCTTCCAGCTCGTCGATGCGGATATGTCCGGGCATCCAGCCCGCCTGCACGTGCAACTCGGCGATACGCCGGTAATCGCGGTTGAAGATCGCCATGAAATTCTCGGCGAGATAGTACTGATCCTCGCTGGAGAGCTGGCCGACGATCCCGAAATCGATCGCGATGAAACGCGGATTGCTTTTGCGCGCGGGGTCGGCGTCGACCCAGATGTTGCCGGCATGGGCATCGGCATGGAAGAAATTGTCGCGGAAGACCTGGGTGTAGAACACGCGTACGCCTTTCGCCGCCAGCGCTCTGCGATCGACGCCTGCGGCGTCCAGGGCCTCGATGTCGTCGCTGGGGATGCCGTAGACCCGCTCCAGCGTGAGCACGCGTTCGGCGGTGTGGCTCCAGATCACTTCGGGCACGTACAGGTCGGGGGAGTCCTTCCAGAACCTGCGGATCACCGACGCGTTGGCGCCTTCGCGCTGCAGATCCAGTTCCGCCGCCAGCGTGGTTTCGATCTCGCGCACCACTTCGCGTGGGCGGATCTTGTCGGCGTTCGGATGGGTACGGTCGACCAGCGACGCGATGCTGGTCAGCAGCGCGATATCGCCGGAGATCTGCTTTTCGATGTCCGGGCGCAGCACCTTGACCACGACCTCGCGTCCGCCGGGCAGACGCGCGGCGTGCACCTGCGCGATCGAGGCCGACGCCAGCGGCGTGGTGTCGAAAGACTCGAACGCTTCGCGGATATCCTGGCCGAGAACCTGCTCGACGATGCCGCGCGCGGCTTCGCCGTCGAACGGCGCGACGCGGTCCTGCAACAGCGCCAGTTCGATCGCGATATCCGGCGGCACCAGATCGCGCCGCGTGGACAGGATCTGTCCGAACTTCACGAAGATCGGCCCGAGTTCCTGCAAGGCCAGGCGCAGCCGCGCACCACGCGGCATCGCCGCGACTTTAGCCGAGGCGCGCGGCACGAACGGGCGCGCGAGATTGAGCCAGCGTTCGGCCGGCGTGCCGTCGAGCAGATCGTCGAGACGGTAACGCAACAGCACCCGGCCGATCCTGGTCGCACGCAACAACGCGCTCATGCGGACATGCTCATGGCGATGCCTGCCCTGTCTTCGGCCGCCGCGTCGTCAATCGCGCGACGCGCGACGCCAGACGTTCGGCGTCGTCGCGCAAGGCGTCGACATCGTCGTAGAAAGCGTCAAGCTCCGCGCGCGGCACCACGTCGCGCGATTCTTCGGTGAGATACTCGGCGGCGCTTTCGGCGAATTTGCGCCCGCCACTGCGCGCCTGGCGCAAGGCGGCGGCAAAGCCATTGGCGATCTGCACACCCAGCACATCGCCGAATACCGCGGCGAATGGTTGCTGCCAGTCCGGATCGTATCGCTCGGCCAACTTCTGCAGGCGGCGCGCAAGATCGGCATCGCCTTCGATCCTGACCTGCCCGATCGGAGGCGCTTCGTCTGCGCGCGTTTCGCCGAGCAGGCGCGGCAGAAGCGCGCGCATGCCGAACGACAATGCGCCGCCGAGCGTGGTGCGCAGCGCGAGATCAGGTGCGCCTTCGACATCGGCAGGCCCCACGCGCAAGCGTTCGCCTTCGACCTGCAGACGTAGCGCCAATGCAGGCGCGTCTCCCGTCGAAGCGGACAGGTTCAGCACCACGCTACGTCCATCCAATGCGACCAGGGCTTCACGGGTGTCGGGATCGAGCGCCAACGCTCGGTTGAGCGCGGCTTCGAGGGCACGGCCGGCCAGAGGTTTCCACGCGAGCGGTGAGTCATTCATATCCGCATTCTATTGCTTCGGCGCGCGGAAGTTCGGATACGCCTCTCGCATTCGCGCATCTGCTGCCGTGACGGAAACGGAGACGTGCATCGAGGCGCACACCAAGACCGATGCCGAACCATGGCCATTGCGTCCTCCGGCACGGCCATGGATGGCGTCGCCGATTTCAAGCGGACGTCTCGCCCGCGTAGGTCGCCGCTAACCGACGCAACCCCTCATCGATCGTCACCTGCGGCGCGTAACCGATGTCGCGCGTCGCGGGCGCCATCGAATACCAGTGCGTGGTGCTCAACTGCTCCGCCAGAAACCGCGTCATCGGCGGCTCATCCTGACGTCCGAGCAATGGCCATACCGCCTCGCATACCGCCCCGATCGCATAGGCTGCACGGAACGGAATGGTCTTGTCGACTTCGGGCGCGCCTGCGGCGCGCAATAGGCCGTTGATGATCTCGCGAACAGGCTTGGGCTCGCCGTTGCTGATGAAATAGGCTTTGCCGGCGCAGGCCGCCCCCGGCGCCAGATGTTCGAAAGCCCTGAAATGCGCCAGCGCGGCGTTGTCGATATACGTGGTGTCGATCAGATTGCGCCCGCCGCCGACGAAACGCAGCCGTCCGGCCTTCGCTCGCGACACCAGTCGCGGCAGGATCTGCTGATCCCCCGGCCCCCAGATCAGCCGCGGTCGCAACGCGACGGTAGCGAGATCCGCATCGTTGGCGGCGAGCACCGCCTTCTCGGCGATAGTCTTGGTCGCCGCGTAAGGCGCTTTGAAGTTCTCGCCATAAGGCACCGTCTCTGCCGTCCCGCCTTCGACCGGACGGGTGGCGCGATGGGTGACGCTGGGCGTGGAGGTATAAACCAAACGACCGACACCATGCGCCCTGCAACCGGCGATGACGTTGTCCGTCCCGACGACATTGGCTAGGCGATAACTCTCGTCGCTTCCCCAAGCGCCGGCTTTGGCCGCGTTATGAAACACCGCTTCCATCCCCGCACAGGCCGCCGTGACCGCTTCGGCATGGGCGAGATCTCCCTGGATCTGTCGCACTCCGAGCGCGTCCAGGCTGCGGTAATGGCCACGGTTGAAGCTGACCACCTCGTGGCCACGTTCGACCAAGCCCCGGCAGAGGGCATGGCCAAGGAAACCGCCGCCCCCCGTCACCAGAATCTTCATCGCATGCTCCTAACAGGTTGTTGAAAGACGCGCTTCCTGTGCGTTTTTCAATTCGCGAGTCCGGCACATGCCCGGACTCGCTTACGCGCTTGCTTCATCGGCGCAGCCATCCAGGGCTGCGCTAGGGGCCGGGCCCCGGACATCGGAGGGACAGTGATCACCCATATCACGGGCGCCATCATCAGGGATTCGGTTCGGAACACGCCAGCCGGCCACATGCGAGCGCGCTTCGCCAAGCGGCCCATCGAATAACAATCCATATAAAACAAATAGATATGTTCTAAATGAGAATTTATTGCATTTACCTATATCGATCTTTATGATTGATAACAATTCTCATTTAATGAATTGCCGCTCTCATGCCCCGTCACCAGACAGCCTCTGCCGCGCCTCTCTCCTCCCTGGTTCTTCACCCGCTGGCGCACGCTCTGGCTGCCGCCATCCTGCTCGCGGCGACGGCCCCGGCTTTCGCAACGCCCGCCCCGGAAGCCGAAGCCGCGGAAAGCACCGATGAGCGCACTCTGGCGACCATCCAAGTGGTAGGCAGCCGCGAAGAAAAGACGACCGCCGAAGGTACGGCCGAGGTGCTGGATCAAAGCGTAATCGTCTCCAGCCGCGCACTCACGGTGAACGAGGCCCTGCGCAAAGTCCCCGGCGTGACCGTCCGCGACGAAGAAGGCTTCGGCCTGCGTCCCAACATCGGCATCCGCGGCAGCAATCCCACGCGCTCGACCAAGGTGCTCCTGCTCGAAGACGGATTGCCGGCGATGTATGCCCCCTACGGCGACAACGCCAGCTACTACCACGCGCCGATCCAGCGCTATGACCGGATCGAAGTGCTGAAGGGCGCCGGCCTGCTGCGCTTCGGCCCGCAAACGATCCATGGCGCGATCAACTACATCACGCCGACGCCGCCGGATGCGTTCTCGGGCCATGTGCAGGTCTCCGCCGGCGCCCGCGGCTTCGGCGCGGTCCACGCCAGCGTCGGCGGCAACGGCCTGCTCGTGGATTTCGGTTACAAGCGCGGCGAAGGCGCGCGCGACAATACCGACCTGGAACAGGGCGATCTGTTCGCGAAATACCAGGCGCAACTCAACGACCAACATGCCCTGGCCGTGCGCGCGAACGTACTGCGCGAACAGTCCCAGGTCGGTTACACCGGCATCACCGACGCCGAATACCGCAACTTCGGCGCGGACTATTATCCATTCGAGCATGATCTTTTCGATATCCGCCACACCGCGTTTTCGCTCAGTCACGACTGGACCCCGAACGAGACGCTGAAGCTGCACACTTCGGCCTACTACACCGACTTCCAGCGCGACTGGTGGCGACAGGCCAGCACCACCAGCGATACCCAATGCGGCGTCGCTTTCCGCAACGCGCGTTTCATCGGCCAGATCGTGGATCCGAACGCCTGCGCTTCCATCCAGGGCCGTCTACGCAATTACTACACCTGGGGCGTGGATTCGCGGCTGTCGTTCGCGCGTAGCGTCTTCGGCACCGCGGGCAGCAGCGAAGTGGGCGTGCGCTGGCACGAAGAAAAGCAAATCCGTTACCAGCGCAACGGCATTGATCCGACACTCCGCGACGGTGTCCTGGTCGAAAACAATCTGCGCAGCGCGGAAGCGCTCTCCGCCTTCGCCACCACCACATTCGACCTCGGCGATGTCCGGCTCACGCCCAGCTTGCGTCGCGAACGCATCGACTTCGGTCGCGTCAACCGTCTGCCGGGCGGTTTGGCCGGCCGCGAACGCGTGAACAGCACGAGTTGGGGCCTCACCGCCGACTGGCGCATCGCCGATACGGTGACGGTCTACGCCTCCGCACACGAGGGCTTCGCGCCGCCGCGCGTGGAAGACCTGATCGCCGGCAACGGCGCCGCCGTCGCGGTCGACGCAGAAAAGAGCCTCAATCTCGAAGCAGGCCTGCGTACGCGCTGGCAAGGACTCGACCTGGAAGCGGTCGCCTTCCGCAACGATTTCGACAACCAGATCGTCGTCGGTTCGATCGCGGGCGGCAGCACCCCGCTGGCGCAGGGGGAAACCGCCTATGCAGGCCTGGAATTCGCCGCCGGATTCAATCGCGGCGCACTCCAACGCCGCGAAGGAGAGTTCTACGCCAATCTCGCCATCACATGGCTGGCGACGGCGGAACAGAGCACCGTTTTGCGTCGCGCGGATACCGGCGCCGCCGCCAACGGCAGCGTCGCCGGCAACCGCCTGCCCTACGCGCCCGAACTGACCAGCACTTTCCGCATCGGCTACGTCAAAGGCGCCTGGGACGGCTCGATCGAAATGCAACACATCGGCCGCCAATTCGCGGACTTCGCGAACAATCGCTATCCGGTCGACGGCAGCGGCCAATTCGGCGAACTCGACGGCTACGCGACCTGGAGCGCGACGCTCAATTGGGAGCCGAACCTCGCCGGATGGAGCGCCTATCTCGCCATCAAGAACCTCAGCGACCGCGAATACATCGTCGACCGCACCCGCGGCATCCTGCTCGGCAACCCGCGACAGGTGGTGACCGGGGTGAGGTATGCATGGTGATTCTGTCCGGCGCCAAGAGGCCTTGGGCGGGTGTTGGACAAATCTCTCCGGAGTTCGTTTGGATAGACGCGCGACGCCCTGGCGATGCCGGCCGTTCAAGCCCTGCCTGAGTGTCTTGCGAAACCGACTGGCGCTGTGTTTTTCAGCTCGTCAGTGAGGGCGCAAGCCCCGAACTCGCGCGCCACAGGCGATGACGGCCGCACAACGGTCTTCTCGCCGCCGCCAATCCGTCGAAAACCCACGGACAGCACATGGGGCGTGGCGTATGCTCTTGCCATCACACCTTCGGGAGCGTTGCCATGCGTCCGCACCACTTCCTCTTCGCCGCCGCGATCTGCTTACTCGCCATCGGCAACGCCAGCGGCCAGTCCCTGGAAAAGCAACTCAAAGAGCAGTTGCTCGGCCGGCGCAGCGCCTCTGACCTGAACGAACGCGACGCCAGTGGCGGAATCAAGGAAGCGCTGGCGCAGGGCGTGGATCGCGCGGTACGCCAGCTCGGCACGCCGGATGGGTTCTTTCGTGATCAGGCGGTCAAGATCCTGGTGCCGGAGCGGGTGCGCAAGCTGGCCGATCTCGCGCGCCAGCTCGGCGCGGGCAAACGGGTCGACGCCTTCGAGCTGTCGATGAACCGCGCCGCCGAAAAGGCGGTGCCCGCCGCCGCCAGCATCCTCGCCGATGCGGTGCGGCAGATGACGTTGCAGGATGCGATCGGCCTGGTGCGCGGCGGCGAGACATCGGCCACCGATTTCTTCCGCCGCACCAGCGAACAAAAACTCTATGACGCCTTCCGCCCGATCGTGGAGAAACAGACCGCCGCCGTCGGCGTGACCCAGAAGTACAAGGATTTCACCAAGAAGGCCGGCGGCAGCTCGGTCGCATCCGCGTTACTGGGCAACCAGGGCATGAATGGCGGCGACCTCGACGACTATGTCACTCGCGAAGCCATCGACGGCCTGTTTTACGTGATCGCCGAACAGGAAAAGCAGATCCGGCGCAATGCCGCGGCGCGCACATCGGAGTTGTTGCGGAGAGTGTTTCGCTGATGCGACGATTCACTGACTCGCCAACGCCCTTATCCCCGCCGGGCGTCGACCGACGGCCCGCGCACGCCATCACTTCCGATCGATCCGCGCCAACACCGCTTCCAATGCAACGTCGCGGCCGGCCGCGATCGTCTTTGCGGTTTCCGGCGCGTCGATGTCCGGCAGCACTCCGGCATCGGGTTGCGCTGTCGCCGGGAATTGCGCAATCAGCGGCACGTCGAGTTCGATGCCCGACCCTGGCAGCTTCATAAAGAAGAAAGCGCCGCCGTTGATGCCGCGACGGTTCCCGCCCGTAGGTTCGCCGACCAGCGTCGCCAAACGATGCAGTTGCACGGTCTGCGCGAACTCGAACGTCGCCGAACTATTGTCCGGCCCGATCAGTACCCAGACCCGGCCTCGATAACGCGGCGCACGCGGTGCGATGGTCGCCTCCCTGGCGGTAGCGTCTTCCCCGCCCAATCGGTACCACCCTTCCCCCAGATCGACTGCGGCCTCACCCCAGTCGTAGAACCCGTCATCCCAGGTCGAAAGCGCCGGACGCAACGTGTCCGCCACGCGCCGATAGCGGACCTTGCGCGAAGGCGCCGCCATCGGCATCGGGGCATCGATCAGATGCGCGATCAGATCCTCGCCGATGCCCGAACCGCCCTCATTGCCACGCAAATCGATCACCAGATCCCCAACGCCGTCGCGCACGATCTCCGCGAACGCGCGATCGAGATACGCTTGCCAGTTCCAATCCGGATGCTGATACGCGGTCCAATCCGGCATGCGCAGCACGGCCACGCCCGGTCGCGGCGTATCCACGCGCCAGCGCAGCGGCGATGTCGGACTCTCCGCGCGTGGCAGCGCCGCATCCGCTTGCTCGAAGGGAAGCATGCGCAGACTCACCGTGCGCGCCGCCTCCTCCCCGGGCCGGCGCACACGCGCACGCAATTCCGACGAGACCGCACGCGGGTAAAGCAACGGATAGAACACATCGAAGGCTTCATAACGCCCATTGCCGATGCGTTGCAGATCGGCGACGCGCTTGGCGTCGTTATGGCCATCGGCGCGCGCGTACGGCATCAGCGCGGACAGAATGCGCCGCGTCGGCACGCCATCCAGACTCAATACACGCGTTCCCGCCGGCAGCGCGAGGCCGGAGCCCATATCGCGGGTCACCACCATCTCGCCGTCGATCCATCGGAAATACAGCGGAATGCGCGGGTGCCGCAGCAGCGCCACAGCCACCGCTTTGTCCTGGTTGTAGAAATTGGCGTAGGTGTGCCCACAACGCACCTTCGCGGCGAATCCCGACAACGCGAGATAGACCTGATCCAGACGCTGCGGCCGATGAAACCGACGGCGCAAATCCGCGTAAGCCGCTTTCAGGGCCGGCTCATCCAAATAACGATGCAGCCCGGGGTGCAAAGCGCCATACGTCGCTTCCAGCGTATCGACATCGCGCTGCAAGGCTTCCGCCGGGATCACCGGCAGCGTATCGCGCCAATCCGCAGCCTGGGCGCTGGGCGACATCAGGGCACAGACCAGCACACCGACCATCCACGCACGCATGCGATGCCTCCACTCACCCGGTCAACCGCGCTCGGCGCAAGCTTACGCGCTTTGAAGACCGCCTGAAGGCGAGAATCGGCGACTTGCTGCATGCGGCATCCGCGATTTCATGGCAAAAGCCGCGACACCCAAATCTCATTACAGGCTGCGAATGGTTTGCCTGTCCACATCCGCGAACGTTCATCGCTGATGCTGCGGTGCAGCGCGTCTTGGCGCGCATGAGCGGTTGATTACCTTGACAAGGTTCAACCGCCACCGATACAAGGATCAACCGATCAGCCCATAAGAATCGGCGTCTTATCGCTTCGCCAGGGCATCGAGACATCACAGGGGAACAACGCATGACCAAGGACGTCAGGACCGCCTACCCGCTCATCGCGCACGAGCTGGACGATCAGGATCCGTCAACTCAGCAACATCGAACGCTGCTTGAGTTCCTGCGCACATGGAGCATCGGCAAACTGATCGCGATCGTCGGCAGCGGCTCGTCGATCGTCTACGGTTACGACTCTTGGGATGATTTCATCGAACAACTCGCCGCGAAACTGATCGAGTTCGCCAGTCACAAAGACAGCCACAGATTGATGAAACCCAGCGGCAAAAAGATTTGCCGCACGATATTGAGCAAACCGAACAGCGGACTCAAACCGTACGAAAAACTGAACGTCTGCGATGCGGTGGTCGAATGCCTGGAAACCGAAGGACATACGGCTCTCCAGGAACAGCTGGTGGCATGGTTCCGGCGCCGGGAAGCTTACAGATGGCGTCACTTCAACGAAACTCGTCCTTTGAGAAAACTTAAAGGCGATCTTTGGATCGCATCGTCGGAAGGCATTCGCAGCGCAACATCCTTACGCGCCAACCCTCAACTTCGCGGAATCAAGCAGAACGAGCACCTGCCTCCAGACCTGTCGAAAATGCTCGAGCTTCTACCGATTGATCGACCCGTGTTTCGTGAACTGCGCGGGAACAAAAAGCAAACGCTCATCCCCGCCACATACGACGAACGAATCGCGGCGGCGCGCAATCTCTGCGACCCCTTGCGGGTGCTGCGGTCGAGATTGAATATCCGCAGATTCGCCACTTTCAACTACGACCTGGAAATCGAATCCCTGCTCGAAGACCAGGACTACCCCTACAACAGCCTTACCGACGACAAGAATCACGACCCGCATCTGATTTCGGAATCGAGAATCGGCGGCACGGCGCGCTCGATTTCGCTATCCCCCAGAAATGCCGCCGAACTGATCGCTCTTGCAGCCATTCCATCCACCGCGAACGACCTGATCGTGCATATCCACGGCGCGATCACCCGTCCGGACGAAATGGTCGTCACCCAGTCAAACTACAATCGGCTTTATTTCGAACGATATCAGAACCGCTTGGCGTTTGAAGACGCGCAGAATCTGATGTTCGGCGGCAATGCCGTGATCTTCGTCGGCTTTGGAATGAACGAAGAGGACTTGATGCGCCCCTTGCGTTATTTGAGCGCAAACCTGAAAAATCGCCCGCTATACGCCCTGATGCCGCAGTATGAAACCGAGGAAAAAGCCAAAGCGCTCGCGCATAAGATCAAATCAAACTATGGCGTGAACGTAGTGATTTATGGTCTGTCGAAGGCGTCGATCGACCAGCTCCATGTCGTCCGCGCAGCGAACGGGAAACGCATCAAACATCCGCTCGAAACAACCACGCCAGATTTCATTTCTTTGGGGGAAGAGCTGGAGAACATCCGGAAAGTCGTCGAAAGCCATGGCAGTTTCGGCGGCCTTCTGAATCCCAGGCTGATTCCGAGACTGCGGCATTACCCCGCGTATCGGATAATACTGGACTATCTTGTCGGCCAGAACAAAAAGAAACCATGTCTCGATAAAGACAAGCGCAAAGTGTTCAGCGCGTTTTTGCAGAGTATCGCGATCAGCACGGCGTTGAATCAGGCGCTTGAATATTTTCAGGACACCGTCCGCCTATGGCACAACGGGTTTTCGATCGACCACGAAGCGTCCCATCCCCATCATCCGCCCCTGGGCAGCAAACAGATCGGGGCAGATCGCGACGATTACGGCCGCGTGAAATTGCCGCCTCATCATCTCCCCGAAAACCGCATCCGCAATCGGCGACATGGCGCTCCTGCTGCCCCAAGAGTCGGCCAGATCAACTCCCTATACGAAAAAATCAAAGATAAACAAGTCGCGGTCCTACGCTTCTCTCCCGGAGCGGGCAAAGGCAGTTTTGTTTCGCAAGTCAGATCACTTGAGAAAGCTCACAACCCTAAAGATTCCCGCAAGATCCGCATCATATCGATCGACCACAGCTTGCGCGCAAAGATGGTGTTGATCGATGTGATCAGGAATCTCGGCTCTACTCGCCTGTTGTGCCTGAACAATGCGGATCATCTGCTTGATCTGAAAGCCGAGCGCCCGAAGAATATTTTCACGCTCAAGTTCCTCAATGCGCTAAAAGATGAATTGGGCAGACCACAGCCCATAAAAGCTGAGGAGGAATCCAAAAAAGAATTGAACGCGAAGGGATCCGGGGGTGCGAAGAGCAGTGAAGAGAAAGGAATCCGCATTCTGCTGCTCACCCACAGCGAATCCGCATATCGGACCTATGTCGAATTCTTCGGATGCCACGCTCAATCCATCGAGGATGGAGACGGCGCCAACGCAGGAATCCTTCCCCTAACTGTGGAGAAAGCCTACAGCAACTACCTAAAAGGTGCGGACACTCTGAACCATGTGCTTCAACATAGCCGCTGGTCGAATATCCTGTTGGAGAACGTTCTGGCGAGCCCCCTATTCGGCGATGACGAAGCAAAAAGGGATTTCTGCATCCGCTGCAACAGCCGGTTGGACAGCAAAACCTTCGGCGTCGACAAGAAATACCAGCGCTCGGTATTTTGTGGGATCGTGCTTGAGCAAGTGCAAAATGTCGCAGAGTACGCAGCGGACGAAAACCAAAGGAAACTTATCGTCGTCCAGAACGTGATCCTCAAATGGATGCACGCTATTACTTTCGCGGTCGACGATAGGACGATCAAGCGCATTCCGGAAATCCGTCGCCTGATCGAGAATCCAGACAAGTCGTCAAACCGGTATTCCTTCAAAGGCAGAATTTTCAAAGGCGATGTCGTCAAGACCGCAATCCAACAGCTGCAAGTGTATGGATTGATTTACGCTTTGGACTTGCCACCGGGACATCCCGAGCGCTACGTGCTGCATGGGGCAGTCAGACAATATCTCTCGCACCGGCGCGGACTGTCGTTGGAAGAGGCCAGCGCGCGGGATTGGCAATCGGTCACCCTGCCGTTGACTCTGACCGATAGCGCGCCGATGCCCAGCGAAGAAGATTATGCGGCCACAATCGAATTGTTCAACGAATTCGTACGCGGAAACGCTTCGTCAACATCCGCACATGGACTTACGAGCTTTTGGAACTATCCGGTCGAAGACCGGATCGTCCTACGTAGCGCCTATGCGGTTTTAAAGAACGGCCTGAACCTTCAGATCGCGATGCGGGCTGGACTCGTCTATCCGGACCAAAGTCCGAAGCCCTCACGCTCTGTACTCAGCCGTTATCTCGGCCAACTCGCGCGGTTGCGCTCGGCGGCGCTCGCCGACGACCTATCTACCGGCAACCATAGCGACAACAAGCGCAAAGACAACCACACATCTTCGACCGCGGTGATCTATTGGCAGGACAAGGTCTGGCTGCTCAACGAAATGGGCGTGGTGCGTTTTCTCCAAGGGAACGTCCACGATGCGGTGATGATCTTCCGTCGCATCATCGCGTCGATCGAATCCGAGAGTTCGGACAAGCGCTGGCTGTCCGATCAGAAAGGCGGCTCCCATGACCCGATGCTGCTGCCGAGGTTGTCCATCAATCTGGCGCTCGCCCTGATCGAACGCGCCCGTTTTATCGATGCCGAGAACACGCTCAATCGCGTATTCAGCCTGTTGCGCGACCTTGAAACAGAAGATCGGCTTGCCGAAGACGAGGCGAATCGCGACCAGAAGGCTGCCGGAAATTCGACCGCTCAAAGCGAAAGCCTCAAGAACAAACAGCCTCCAAAGCAAGATTCGAAACAATTCCTCTACTGCGAGAACCCGGAGTTCAGATTGATCAAGGCGCTGGCCCTCGCCTGCAAGGCGCAAATCGACCTGCTCACCGCCCGCGTGGAATCTGCGCAGTCATGCATTACACGCGCGCTTGATCTGCTCGCCGACGCCCATCCGCTCGCCGCCAGGGCCTGGTTGCATCATGTGCGCTCGGATATCGCCCTGGCGTCTCACGACTTCGTCAATGCGCGCAAGCAGCGCACTCTGGCGCTGGCCGCGGCGCGCGGCGCGCAGCGGCCGGATCTGATTCTGAGTTTCGAGGTGGCCGAGATCGAGTACGATCTGCGCAACGCTGGGTTCAGCCGCGAATCGGTGCTCAGTGCGCTTTCCAGGCTGAAGGAGCTGGAATCGACGGCGACCGCGCTGGGCTCGTACAAGGTTCGCGCCGGCATCCTGCTGATTCGCGCGCGGGCATTGCTGACCATCGAGCAGGCGGAGAGCGCGCGACAGGCGGTCATCGATGCGATCTCGCTGGCGCAGAGCAACGGCCTCCGCCTGCGCAGGATGCACGGGCTGGTGCTCCTGGTCGCGGTGATGGCCATGCGCGGCGAACGCGAACCCGCGAAAAAATTGCTGGCTTCCGTAAAACTGGCCGCGACCCGCTCGCGTTACGTCCGCGCCGTGGTCGAGATCGAGGCGCTGGAGCAATCGATCGACATCGACGGCGGCATCCCGAGCTGGGCCGGTTTCGTCTCCGACTTCACCCGCGCCTCGCAGAGCCATCTGCCGAAAAAGTGAACGCCGATGCGCGATGACAACGCGGCTTGAACCCGTTACAACCGCTGCGCCGCCCAATGCGCGAGTTTTTCGCGGCCGATCTTGGCGTTGTGGCGGATATCCACCGGAAATGTTTTTGGATAGCGCAGAAATGCGCCTACGCGGGCGGTGTGCGCGAAGCCTTCGCCGAGGCCACGCAGCTCCCGCTCGATTCGCGGCCACCGCTGCGGGTCGATGCCTTCGCGCAGCTCCACGCACAACACGGCGGCCTGCGCACCGCGCTCGCCCACGCCGACCAGTGCGGTGCGGCGCACCTCCGGATGCGTGTTGAACACCGGCTCGACCTGCTCGGTGCACAACAGTCCATCGGCGGTGACCACGCGCTGGGTCTTGCGCCCGCAGAACCACAAGCGGCCTTCGGCGTCAAAGTAGCCCAGATCGCCCATACGGTGCACGATGCGTTCACCGCCGTCGGGCAGCGTTTCGCGGATCTTGGCCGCGCGCGTGGCCGCGTCGCGGTTGAAATACGCGTCGGTCGCGGTGGGGCCTGCAACGGTGATTTCGCCGACGACGCCGAAGCCGGCCAGCACATCGTCGGACCAGCGCTCGATCACACCATCGTCGATGCGCACGATGCGCACTTCGTTCGGCGGCACCGGCCGGCCGACGCATGTGCCCGCGCCCTGTTCGGTGCGCTCGCGCAATGTCAGCAGCTCACGGCCTTCGATCACCGCCACCGGCAGGCATTCTGTAGCGCCGTAGGGCGTCCAGAAATTCGCATCCTCGGGCAACAACTCGCGCAATTTCGCGACCACCTCCGCCGGCACCGGAGCGCCGGCCGAAGTCGCGCGCTTGATCCCCGGCAAAGGTTTGCCGTATTCGGTGAGCACCCGCATCAGTGCGGGCGAGCCGAACAACTGATCCACACCGAAGCGCCCGATCGCCGCATGCAATTTGCGCGGGTCCGCGTTCGCGGGCCTGGTCGGGTCCATGTCGGGGATGATCGAAGTCAGCCCTAACGCAGGATCGAACAGCGCGAACGGCGGAAAAGTCGGCAAATCGATACCGCCAGGCGTCATCGCGAAGGCTTCGCGCATCATGGCGATCTGCGCGACGAAATGACAGTGGCGATAGATCACGCCCTTGGGTACGCCGGTCGAGCCGCTGGTGAACAGAATCGCGGCGATATCATCGGGCTGCGTATCGGCCAGTTGCGCGCCCGCCCCGCGCGACATGGCCTCGCGTCCGGCTTGCTCGACGCGCGCGAGCGTAGTTTGCGCGAATAAGGCATAAGCGCCGGTGGTGATGCGTTTGCGCGCGCTACGCGCCCAGCCCAGCAGCACGCGCGCCAGATGCGCCAGCGGGATGCCGATGAACGCCTCGGCCTGCGCTTCGTCCAGGCACTGTTTGAGTGCGCGCTTATCGATGCCAGGGTCGACCAGCACCGGCACCGCGCCGGCCTTGAACAGCGCGAACATCAGCAGAAAGAATTCCGGCGTAGGCCGCACCATGAGTACGGTGCGGGTGCCGCGCACGATGCCCTGCACGGCGAGTCCCGCGACGATCGCATCGCTGCGCGCATCGAGTTCGGCGTAGGTCAAGGTCAGGTCGTAGCGACCGTCGCGCCCCGGACAACGCATCGCGATCTGCTCCGGACGCTCGCGGGCGAGTTGCGGGAGCACGGCGGCGATATTGCAGGGCGTGGAGGCGATCATCGCCGGATTGTAGTGTGGCGCGCCTTTTGCCGATACCCGTCTGGGTTTCACGAGAACCGCGCCGCCGACATGCTTCGAAGACGGCGATAGCCGCTAAGGAGCCTCTGAACCTCTCAGAGGTTCCGCGCACCATGGAGGGTTCGCGCGCAGAGCAAACGCAGGCTTGGCCTGTGTCTGCGACGTCTCAATAACACCGGGAGAGTGTCGTTCAGATCTTCCCTAAACATCATGCCGGCATTGCCAGCATCGCCGGCTTTCACGAAAATCAAGCTCGGGAATCAAGTCCGGGAATCAAGTCTGGAAATCCAGCCCGGAAATCCACTTCAACCAGATCTCGCAACATCGAATGTCGCATCCCTGCCTATCCTGCGGCGCTTGCTGCGCGTATTACCGGGTCAGCCTGCACTGGTCCGAAGCCGAGCCATCCCTCGGCGGCGTGGTGCCGATCGAATTGACCGAAACGTCTATGCCGCATCAGCGCGCGATGCGCGGCACCTGGGCGAAACAACCGCGTTGCGTGGCTTTGCAGGGTTCGATTGGGAAGCAGGTGTCCTGTGGAATCTACGCACAGCGCCCTTCCGCCTGCCGAGAACTGGCGATGGCCTGGGAGTTCGGCGAGCCGAGTCCGCAATGCGACAAAGCGCGGGTCGCGCATGGGCTTGCGCCGCTCACACACGAAGACGTGGCGCGCGCGCTCGGCGGCTGATGCGGCAATCGCACGCGCCTGCCCGAAGCGGCCGCTCAGAGCGGGTGCGTATCGAGAAACCGCCGCATCGCCGGCGCCAGTACTTCGTGCTTGTCTTCGAGCACGTAATGGTGCGCATCCTCGAAGGCATGCACTTCGGACTGCGGCAAGGCGCGCACGAAGCCATCGAGAAAATGCTGGTCGAAGACAAAATCGCGCAAGCCCCAACCGATGAACGCCGGACGGTCGGCGAAAGCGGGCAGGCGCTTCGCCGCAGCGTTAACCAACGCCCACGCCAGATCGCCTTCGGCCAGCGGAATGTCCTGGACGAAACGCAAAGTCGATATGCGGTGTTTCCACGAATCGTAGGGTGCGAGATACGCACGACGCACGTCGGCCGGCATCGCACGCACCACCCCCTGATGCGCGGCGCCGCCGGCGAAGGCGTTGAACCCGCGGATCATCAATGCGCCGAGTTTCGAATCGCGGCCGAGCTTCAGCTGCCACGGCAGCGGCTTGGCCGGCGGCAACGGAAACGCGGCGGTGTTGGTGATCAGCAATCGACGCACCTGCGCTTCGTGACCCAGCGCCCAACCGAAACCGATCATTCCGCCCCAATCGTGCACCGCCAGCGTCAACGGCCCGCGCACGTCCAACGTGTCGAGCAGGCGGGTCAGATCCTCCACTCGCGATTGCAGCGTGTAGCGGTAATCGGCGTCGCCGGGCTTGTCCGACAGCCCCATCCCCACGTGATCGGGCACGATGCATCGGTACTTGTCGCGCAAGGCCAGCACCAGATGCCGCCAGTAATAACTCCACGACGGATTGCCGTGCAGCATCACGACGACCTCGCCGTCCCGCGGCCCCTCGTCGAGATACGACATCGCGATGCCGGGACGGATTTCAATGCGCTGCGGAATGAACGGGTAGTCGGGGAAATTCACGAAAAATCACTGCTCTCGGTTAATTAAAGCCAAAGGCAATTGCCCCGCATCCTCATCGCGCAGAATTTCGGCACGCCTGATCATCTGTTGAACTTCAGTGGTGGCATGCATAGGGATTAGCTCCATCTCCGGGTGTTCATTTGCAAACACTCGGAATATCTCGTCTGCGAAGGCCTGGCCGATTTTCTCGACCCCTGAAAAGTCGAATATCACGCTTCTAAACCGATGAACTCGCTGCAAAACGCGCTTTGCCTGCGATCTCGACACCAGATTCTCATCACCCACTCTCGCCATCCTCACGGGCACGACCGTCTTCGCAAAGGCATGCTCATCCGGCCCGCTGGAATACTCTGCGAATACATCCTCAGATTTGCGATTCGAAGAAATTCCGATTTCCATTAAGACACTCGTTCCACGTTCGGGGTTGATTTCAACATCATCAAGAATTACATCCCTCAGTCCAGCCTGATGATTGAAGAGCAAGCCACCCGACGCAATCCGAAACACATCGAACATTCTCGATGTGAAAAATATCCCTTCACCGGAGTGGCGACGAGGGTCTGTCGTGAACTTCCCTTTTGACAACTCTAGTAAAGCAAGGCGCTTATCCGGCAATTGCAATGCAGCCGATATTTTCTCAAAAATGCCTACACCATTGTCGATCACGCCCAGCGCGAGCATAGTCGCTCCTATCTCGACAACCACCGAAACCGTATCTCCTTCGGAATGGTCGATGGCGTTATTCACCATCTCGGTTAGCCCGTAATGGGCTATATCGATGATGTTCCGCGGAAGTACCGGCAGCAAGGGCGCCACGCGTGAAGTCCACACCATATCCTCGGCGAGACCTTTTCGCTGAAAAATGAAGACTGCCT
The DNA here is from genome assembly GCA_008015095.1 of Lysobacteraceae bacterium. GTDB lineage: Bacteria > Pseudomonadota > Gammaproteobacteria > Xanthomonadales > Xanthomonadaceae > Lysobacter_I. Next base: position 22,211 of record SSEV01000161.1, read on the forward strand.
TACGCTTTGCCCCAAGCCCGTAACTGGGCCGTGTTGTCCCTTCTTTGGTCAGGAATCCATCAGCCAGTAACTGACGGATGCGGGCCGCAATCGCTGTGCGGCTGATTCCAAGTAAACCGGCCACATGCGCCACAAGGTCACGTGAGTGGTGAGGAGCGGCCTCTAGTACGGCCAAGTCAATTTCAACGGATCGGCTAGGTCTCGGCATGGAGTGAACTTTAAAGTAAAGCCCGCCAACTTGAAAGTTTAGCGGCCCCACTTGAAACTTACGGCCACAACTACCACACCACTTCAGCCATCGAGCAATTCAGGCCGGAGCCGATGCCGAGCAGGGCGACGCGACTGCCTTTCTTCAGACGGCCCATTTCACGCAGTTTGCTGAGCACGATCGGCACCGATGCCGGGCCGATGTTGCCGTGTTCGCCGAAGATGGTCAGGACTTTCTTGGGGTCGATGCCGAAGGCGTCGAGGAAGGCGTTAGTGTGGGCCTTGCTGACTTGGTGGATGACGAATTCGTCGAGTTCGTCCACCGCCCAGCCCAGCGCGCCCTTGGCGGCGACGAAGGTCTTCTGCGCCAGCTTCAGGCCTTCGATCAACAGCATCTTGGTGTCGGTGACCATGCGGTCGAGGTTGCCGCGGCACAGGGTGTTCCACTCGGTCGCGGCGCGGGTCACGCCGCCGCGATAGCGCGGCGCGCCCGGGGCGAGTTCGGCACGGGCGAGGACCATGGCGGCGGCGCCGCAGCCCAGGGTCAGCGAGGCCATTTCGTTGCGGAATTCCTCTTCGGTGACATCCGGGCGGCTCATCCGTTCCAGCGTCTTGTCATAGACCAGATTGGCGGTTTCGCCATCGACGATCAGGGCGTATTCGATCTCGCCGCGTTCGATCATGCGACTGGCGATGTCCATGCCGTTGAGGAAGGCCAAACAGGCGTTGGCGACGTCGAAGTTCTGGCAGGTGTCTGGCAGGCCGAGATTGCCGCTGACGATGCTGGCGGTGGACGGTTCCAGGAAATCGCGGCTGACCGAGGTGTTGACCAGCAGGCCGACGCGCGAGGGGTCGATGCCGGCATCAGCCAGAGCCTTCACGCCCGCAAGGGTGGCGGCGTCGGAGGCTTGGACTTCATCGTCCCAGAGCCGGCGGGCATGGATGCCCGCGATGTCTTCCAGCACATTGGTCCGGATGCCGAGACGGTCGAGGGTCGGCTTCAGACGAGCATTGATCTCGGCAGTGGTCAATTGGCGCGGGGCGTCGACGTGAGCCAAGCCGGCGATGGCGACATGTTGAAAGAGCATGTGGGATCAGCCCCGGAGCAGACAGGAACCGTATAGGTTACCGGCTTCCCTGTCCGAGCGCATGGTGAAACCGTGGCGTAGCTCACAATTTGTCCCTTCGAAAGCTGTCGCAGGGGCTCGCGTTCGTTGAAATCGGCTGCATTCGACGACTGAAGCGCCCTGAGTCCGGCTAAGGGAGCATTCTGGCCCTCCTTCACTGAGCCTCGTTCCGCCGCTTCGCCGCTTAGCGGGCCCGGGCCTGTTCAAGTGGGTGTCCCGTAAAACTGCAAACTGCAGGCCCTCCCGTAAAACAAAACGGCGGGGCCGTAAAACGGGTGGGCGTAAAGCAAGTGCAAGTGGGTGTCCCGTCAAGTCATTCCACCGCCTGACGGACTCGTGCAAGTGGGTGTCCCATAAACAAGGTTCGCCACTGTTGCTGGCAGGCTTGGCTGGCCGGGCTGCGACTCAAGGCCCAGGGCAACCGTTGCAGACGATCGGCATCATTGCGTCGCCACTCACGGGTAACCACCGGATCCCAGAAGCTCGCCGGCTGCCGGCTCAAGGGGCGGATCAGATCTCCCGCATAGCGAAATCCCAACCACACTTCCAAGGCCCAGGAGGTCTCGGATTCGGGCAGACATTCAGCCAACGCCTTGGTCGCCGCCTTGAGGGCTTCATGCGCCCAATCGCCCCAGCGATCGGACACCAGCCCGGTTTCGACGATGTCTTTCAATCGGGCGAGGGCGCGCGCATCGCCCCAACAGCCGAGCGTGGCGATGGCGGTGACACGCACCCCCCACCATTTGCTGGATAGCGCGCGTTCGATCTCATCCCAGGCCGCCGCGTCGGGAGCGGCATCGCCGAGCGCACGCATACGGGCGCAGAGTTCGGAGACCAGGCGTCCGCCGGGGTGGGCGTCGGATGCCGCACGGCGCTTGCGCCGGCAGGAAGTGCAGCGCACCGCGGTGCTGTCGATATGGCCGTGCGCGACCTCATACCACCACTTCTGCTGTTTCGCCGTCCATACGTGTTCCTCGCCGCAGTCGCGACAGACGAAAGGCCGGTCGGCGTAATACTCCGGCAGCGCGCCGTAGGTGTTGTTGTAACGCGCGAGCAATTCGCGGTCGGCCGGTTCGATGCCCGCGTCGGGCCAGGCGCGCGCATGCGAAGGCGCGCGCAGGCGCTCCTGCAGCCGCTGCGCGCGCTCAAGGCGTTTGCGTTTGATCTCTTCGCGTCGCTGCTTGCCGCTCTTGCTCACCGGTTTCGCTCGTGTCTCGTCACCGCGCTCGTCTTGCGCATCTCCGAGGGCAACCATGTGTCGGCGAGCGATGGCTGGCGTGGCGCATGGCGTTGTTCGGGCTGGCGTTGTCCGGGCCACCCATCTCCCGGCTCTACGCACTCATTTTGCGCAGCGCCAGGCGACATAGCGCTGTTCGCCGGCCTCGGGAGGCCCAAGCGGCTGCACGGTGTCAGCGCCCAGGCCCGGCGCTTCGTTGCGCGCAAGGGTTTCCAGTTCTTCCTTCACGCGCAGGTGATTGCGCTCGTAGAAAGCGAGACTGTCGCGCACCGAGACTTCGATCTCGTTGAGTCGCTCGCAACCGGTGGGCGTGGCCGCGACCACTTTCACCTTCGACGCGCCCGGCGCCATGTGCACCCAGGTGCAGGCGGACGATGACGCAACGCACAGGGCGATGACGGCGACACGCGGGGACATGGGCATTCCGCCTCCGAAAACGACGATGCCCGCCATCATGGCGGGCATCGGGTGGCGAGAACAAGCGGGGCGTTCGCCGGGCGCGCGCATCATTCATGCGCCTGCGGCCTGCGCGCCATGCGCCCGGATCACTTGCTCACAGGCTTGCCGTCTGCATCGACCACGAAGACTTCGCCAAGGTTGAGCGCGCGCACCGGTTTCTCGATCTGTTTCAGGTCGCCGACCACGACCCAGGTCAACGCGTTCGGGTCGATGGTGGTCGCGGCGGCCTTGACCTGCTCCACGGTCAGGCCTTCGATCTCGGCCTTGCGCTTGAATACATAGTCGTCGGGACGGCCATAGCGGACGATGCCGCCAAGAGTGCCGAGCACCGCGCCGGCGGTTTCGTAGGAACCAGGCAAGCCGCGGATCTCGTTCGCCTGGATCTTGCTGACTTCCTCGGGCTTGGGCGGCGCTTTGCCGGTGACGTACTCGCTGATCTCGCGAGAGAGTTCTTTGAGCGAGTCGACGGTCTTGTCGATTTGCACCGGCGCGAACGCCATCCACGGCCGCTGACCAAGCGCGCTGGTGGCGGAGCTGTAGGAGCCGTATGCCCAGCCTTTGTCTTCGCGGAGGTTCATGTTCAGGCGCGACGAGAACTCGCCGCCGAGCACCGCATTGGCGATGTCGAACTTGACCGCGCCCGGATCCTTTGTCGAAGGCACCAGTTGGCCGACGTAGAGGTTGGCCTGGATCGAGCCGGGCTGATCGATCAGATACACCCGGGGCTTGCTCGGGCGCGCGACATCCGGAAGCGTCGGCGTCGCACGGACTTCGCCTTCGCTCTTCCAATCGCCGAAGTGCTTCTCCAGCACCGGCACGATCTCTTTCAACGTGGTGGCGCCGACGACCAGCAGGGTCGCGCCTTCCGGACGCACCCAGGCTTTGTGATAAGCGACGAGATCCTCGCGGGTGATCGAAGCGATCGAGGCTTCGGTGCCGGTCCCACTGAAGGGAATCGCGTAAGGATGGCCCTGGCCGTAAAGCAACGGCGGCAGCACGCGCATCGCCGCGCCGTTCGGACGGGCCTTCTCCTGCTTGATGCCGGCGATCCAGCTGGCGCGCACGCGGTCGATCTCTTTCTGTTCGAACCGCGGTCGACGGACCATATCGGCGAACAGGGCCACCGAATCGTCCAGATTCTGTTTCAGCGCCGACAAGCCGGCGCTCGCGCCGTTGAGACTGGCGCCCGCGCTGAGATTGGCGCCAAGCAATTCGGCGCGATTGCCGAAAGCGATGGGATCGTAATCGCCTGCCCCTTCATCGAGCATGCCCATGCTGAAACTGGAGACGCCGAGCTTACCGCCCTGATCGGCGACGAAACCGCCGTCGAAGAGATAGCTCATCTGCACCACGGGCACTTCATGGCGTTCGGCCAGGATCAGCTTGGTCCCGTTCTTGAGCGTGGCCCGCTGCAATGCCGGGAATTTGAGCTGCGGAAACTCGCTAGGCACTTGCACGCCGCCGCTGCGGTCGACGGTGCTGGGCGTGGTCGAGTATTTCGGATTCGCCGCCGGCAGCGTCAGCGGCGTCGGCGTTTGGGTCGGATCTTCGGCGAGCGTCTGGCGTTCGCCGGGCATCACCACCAGGGTGTGACTGCCACGATCCTTGCCGAGCCAGAGATTCGAGGTGGCCTTGATCTGCTCGGCGGTCGCCTTGTCGATGGTCTTGAGGCTTTGCCGGAAACAATCCGGTTTGCCGGTATACACCGTACATTCGGCGAGCACGTCGGCCTTGCCGCCGAAACCGCCGATGCGCTCGATGCCGCGGATGAATTCGGCTTTGACCAGGGCGCGCGCCTGATCCAGTTCGGCCTGGGTCGGGCCCTCACGCAACAGGGTCTGCAGTTCCTCGTCGATCACCGCTTCGACCTTGGCCGGATCAACACCCTGCTTCACCATCGCGGTGATATAGAAATTGGACCCCAACTGCGAGGGGTCGGGCGCGGCGCTGATGCTGTCGACCAGCTTCTCGGCATGGACCAGGCGCCGATCGAGGCGCGAAGAACGACTACCGCCGAGCACGAGCGCGAACAACTGCAGGCGGTCGATATCCGGAGAGCCGGACTGGGCGACATTCCAGACCCGCATGATCCGCGCCTGCGGCACTTTGTCGCTGAGCGTCGAGCGCGTGTTCGCGGCCAGCGGCGCGACATTGACCTTGGGCTGGGCCATGGTCGGGCCGGCGGGGATATCACCGAAGTATTTGGCCACCTTCTTTTTCGCGGTGGGCAAATCGATATCGCCGGCGAGCACCAACACCGCGTTATTGGGACCATACCAAGTGCGGAACCAATTCTTCACATCGTCCAGCGACGCCGCGTTCAGATCGGTCATCGAGCCGATCACACTGTGCCGGTAGGGATGATCGAGCGGATACAAAGCCTTGCTCAATTCGCCGAAGATCTGTCCGTAAGGCTGATTTTCGTTCTGGCGCTTTTCGTTCTGAACGACGCCGCGCTGATTGTCGAGCTTCTTCTGATCGACCGCGCCGAGCAGATGGCCCATGCGGTCCGATTCCATCCACAGCGCCATGTCCAGCGCCGTGGTCGGCACGTTCTGGAAATAGTTGGTGCGGTCCTGATTGGTGGTGCCGTTCATATCGGTCGCGCCGACCAGCTCGAAGGGCTCGAAGAACTCGCCCGGGTGATGTTCAGAACCGTTGAACATCATGTGCTCGAACAAATGCGCGAAACCGGTGCGGCCCGCGGGCTCGTCCTTGCTTCCGACGTGATACCAGATGTTGACCGCGACGATCGGCGCTTTGCGATCGGTGTGCACGATCACACGCAGCCCGTTGGGGAGTGTGAACTGCTGATAGGGGATGTCGACCGCCGCCCCCCGCGACGGTTTGGCCTGCGCTTCCATGGGCGCGAACGCCAGACCTCCGCCCAGTGCGGTGGTCAGTGCCAGTGCGAGCAGACCGTGCTTGAACGGGCTGCGCTTCAGCGCGCGCGGGCGGAGGTGGGACATGGAAGGCTCCTCGAATCGGTGGAAGGTTGCGTGAAGGCGTTGCATGCTAACGATCCGGTGGAAAGGTGGCACTAGGCCACAAGTCCGGGGTCGCCTCCCGCAGGTGGCCAAAAAGCCGGCATTCTGGGCGTTTGAAATGGGAACCCCGACAAGAACTCGGAATATTGCTTGTAAATCAAACAGTTGTGCAGCACTCTCATCCGAGTGCCGGCACGCGGCCGCTCCCACAGGGTTTCACGACACGCCCGCCAGGGCTGCCTTTAGATAAGGAGTGCGAGACATGTCCAGACACTGCCTGGTCACCGGGGCCAATCGGGGCATCGGGCTGGAATTCGCCCGGCAATTGCTGAGTCGTGGCGACCGTGTGGTCGCCACCTGCCGCCATCCGGGGAAAGCCACGGCGCTGAATACGCTGGCCGGGGAATACCCCGGGCGGTTGCGCGTATTGCCTCTGGACGTCGCCGATGCGAAGTCCCGGGCCGAACTGACCCGCGAATTGCCTTTGGTCTGCGCGCATATCGATCTGCTGATCAACAACGCAGGCGTTCTGCACTCGGGCGAACGTTTCGGCCACCTCTCCGCCGCATATCTGGACGACAGCTTCCGGACCAACACTGCCGGCCCATTGCTGCTGACCGAAGCTTTAGCCCCGTTTCTCGCCGAAGGCGCCGTGGTCGCGAATCTGTCCTCGATCCTCGGCTCCATCGCGAGCACCGAGCGCTTCGGCACGCCCAGCTACAACATCAGCAAGGCCGCACAGAACATGGCGACCCGTCTGCTCGCCCATGCGCTGCGCGAGAAGCACATCATCGCCGTCGCTCTGCACCCGGGCTGGGTGCAAACCGACATGGGTGGGGACGGCGCCCAGATCACGCCCGTCGAATCGGTGGGCGGACTGCTGCAAGTCATCGACGGCCTGAGCGAGGAAGATACCGGGCGCTATCTGGATTGGCGTGGACACGCGTTGCCTTGGTAAGAGCCCTGCGAACTCGCCCGAATGATCGATGTCCTGCTTTATCAACCCGAAATTCCGCCCAACACCGGCAACGTGATCCGTCTGTGCGCCAATACCGGCGCCCGGCTGCATCTGATCCGTCCGCTCGGATTCACGCTCGAAGACGCGCAATTGCGTCGCGCCGGCCTCGACTACCACGAATACGCCGAGATGCGCGTACACGATTCGCTGGAGGCCGCGCTCGAAGCCATCGCCCAGACCAAAGGCAGCCCGCCGCGATTGTTCGCACTGAGCACGCGCAACGCCAAACGCTACGATCTGGTCCGCTACGCCGAAGGCGATGCGTTCCTGTTCGGGCCGGAAACACGCGGATTGCCCGCGGACGTGCTGGCCGGTATCCCCGACGAATGCCGTTTGCGGTTACCGATGCGCCCCGGAAACAGAAGTTTGAATCTGTCCAACGCCGTCGCGGTGGTCGTCTTCGAGGCATGGCGACAACTCGGTTGGCCAAACGCACTCGCTTGAGCGCGTTGCAGCGTGCTTGGCGCCACGCGCAGTGGCTTTTCGGTTGCGGCCGCCTTGTTCGCTTCGCGCTCCGTCCGTCCGCGTGCGCGACGACATTCGTTCTGCTCCACCGCTGAAGATCTATCGAACCGAAGCCTTACCATTTGTTAACCAATAAATTACACTGAAGCCCGTGTAATGGAGCGCTCGGTCACTGTCGTTTCAGACGCATCGACGAGCAGATCTGTTGCCAGGCGCTTTCGGTGTCTTTCGGCAGACTGTTGGACAACCCGCGTCGCCACGGCGTAAGGATGTGTCGCTCGCGGATCATTCTCGCGGATCGATCACGAAAGCGATTGGCTCGGCGAAGGCCCGCTCGGTCATGCGCCGAACGGATTTTCGTTGAAAAGATCGTGGAGGGACGCTCTTCAGCGCTTCCTCGAAGATCGTTTGCGGGATGTCGTCCGCGGAATCCCGGACGTTGAAAATGGCGAGACGCGGTTGAAATCTTTCGTTAGCTGAAATCAGATATGGTGTTATTTCAGCAGCACAACGGAGCTGCTGTCCCATGCGAAGGATCGTTGCGATTTGACCAGGATGCGGTCTCGCCGCTTCCAACCGACACGATGAGACAGAGCATGGCTTTGACGCATACGGATATTCAGGCGCCTCCCGCAAGAAGCAGGTCGATATCGAACATTGCATTCATTATCGCAATCATCCTGTTCGTGCTTTTTTCGATGCTCGCGAAACGGCGACTCGAACCGGTCGCCGCGGTTGGGGCGGACGCGGCGGATCGGTTCTCGGCCGAGAGGGCCATGAATGTATTGACGGGCATCCTCGCGGACGAGAAGCCGCACCCGGTTGACAGCACGGCAAACGGCAAAGTTCGGGATCGGATCGTCGCTGCTTTGCGCGCGTCCGGCTATCAACCGGAGATCCAGCAGACGACATCCTGCCGCAAGCTCGAAGTGTATGTCTGCGCCAAGGTGAAAAACATCACCGCTCTGCACCGCGGCGCGCCGTCCGGCAAGACGATCTTGCTCTCCGCGCATTACGATTCGGTGGGCGCGGGCCCCGGCGCCAGCGACAACGGCAGCGGAGTGTCCATCTTGCTCGAAGTGGCGCGCATGCTTCGCAAGCACCCCGACAGCAAAAACAGCGTGCTTTTCCTGCTTACCGACGGAGAAGAGGCCGGGCTGCTCGGCGCTCAGGCGTTCGCGTCGCAATCTCCCCTGATGCGCGATCTCGCGCTGGCGGTCAATGTCGAAGCCCGGGGGACATCGGGACAGAGCGCGCTGTTCGAGACGGGCAGCACCAGCGGATGGTTGGTCGATGCCTTCGCCGAGACGTCGGCGCGGCCGCTGGCGAATTCCCTGCTGAGCACGGTGTATGGGCTTCTCCCCAACGATACGGACCTGACCATATTCAAATCGCGCGGCGTCCAAGGCCTCAACTTCGCCTATGGCGATCAAGTGGCCTATTACCACACGCCGCACGACAACCTGAAGTCATTGGACCGCGGCAGCCTGCAACAGCAAGGAGACCATGTCTACGACCTGGTGAAGTCGCTGCTGGACAAGGACATTCCCGCGCCCGAATCCATGGGCAGCCTCGTTTATACCGACATCTTGGGCGTCGGCATTGTCCGGTGGCCCACAAGCGCGGGACTTGGCATCGCGATCGCGCTGTTGTGCGTTTTCATGCTGTGCCATTGGCGCATCGGCAAAGGACTGCCCTCCGCGAAAGCGGGGGTCTCGAAAGGGATTCTTATCGTCGCGTTGTCGGCGCTGCTGGGCGCCGTGACGGGTTACCTGCTCACGGCGATATTGTCCCTGGTCGGCGGGAACGCGCCTCCATGGCATAGCGACGACACCGCTAACCGGCTCCTGCTATGGAGCGGCGCGCTGCTGGTCGTGCTGACGATGCAACGCCTGCTGGTGCGCAAGAGCAGTCCTTGGAGCATCTGGCTCGGCGTGGGGTATGCGTGGCTGCTCGCCAGCGTGGCGTCCGCCATTTTCTTGCCCGGCATCAGCTACGTGTTCATCCTGCCTTGCATGGCGCTGGCCGCAACTTCATTGTCGCTGCTGTTCGCGCCGAAACTACGCGAGCATCTGCCTCTGCTCTCCCTCCTGCCGGCATCCATGGCGTTCGTGGTGATGCTGGGCACTGTCTTCATGGTCGAGACGATGCTTGGTTTCAACGAGCTGATCGGCGCGGTGGGAATGGGCATGCTGATCGGCTTGGTTGCGTCGTTCTTTGCGCCATTGTTTCCATCAGATTCGCCTTCGAAGATCCTGCGTTACGGCGCCGTCGCGGCACTGCTGGCGGTCGTGGGCAGCGCGGTCTTCTCGACTCGCGCCCCCGCATATGAAAGCGAACAACCGCAGGCGCTCAACATCCTCTATGTGCAGACAAGCGACGGAAACGCCTACCTCCTCTCATCCAACGCGCAACCGCCCGCCGCCGTCGCGAACGCGATGGGCGACAAGGCGTCGATGAAGCGCGTTTTCCCCTTATCCGATGACGCGCATCTCGCCGTGCCGGTGGTTTCCGCCGGCCTGCCGCAGACAAGATTGAGCGTTCTAGCAATCGAACAAACCAAGACCGGAAGAAAAGTGACCGTCCGTATCGACGCGGGCGCACCGACGCGGCGCGTGGCCATGATCTTTCCGGACGCCATGCGGATTCGCACCATCGAAGCGGATGGACAAGTCATGGACTACTCCGGAGACCGCTCCGGCTACGATGGCCATAAAATGTTGAATTGTCGCGGCGAATCCTGCAATGGAATGCAACTGACATTGAGCATGGACAGCAACACCCCATCCGCCGTCAGGGTCGAAACGTCTTTACCTTTGATCGAAGCGGCCGGCACGCTGGTGAAAGCCAGGAACACCGCCGCAGTGCCGTATCAGGATGGCGATCGAAGCATCGTGATGAGCAGTTTCAGCTTGTGATGCGAAGATGCATCGGCGATCAATATCCGACAAGATCAGTTAAGCTAAGGAGTCAGTAGGTACTCGCATTGAGTGCGCATGGTGCTCGACCGACCCTTCTGGTGATGGAAGCCCCCGGTAAAGCACATGATTCTCGAACTGACCCCCGCGCAGCAGGATATCTATCTCGAGGGAAGACTCTTCGGGAAGGTGGTGAACAACATCGGTGGCTGCCAGATTTACCGCCACGCCCTGGATATCTCCCGCTTCGTGCAGGCCCGCGAATGCCTGCTGCGGGGGAACGACGCCTACCGACTGCGCTTCAACGAACGCGATGGCGAATGCTCGCCGTTCCTCTGCGACGACCCTCCGGCCGTTTTACGCGTCGTGGATTGCGCAACGGAAGCGTCGGCGCAGGCCTGGGTCAACGAACGGATGACGACGGCGTTCGCCGACATCTCGACGACCGTTTTCGAGGATGCGCTGCTGCGGCTGGCGTCCGGGGAATCCTGGTATTTCGCCAAAGCGCACCACCTCATCATGGATGGATGGGGATTCGCCCTGCAAATGCGCCGATTGCTGGGGATGTACGAAGATCTCGGCGCGTCCGACGCGCCGGCTGCCGATGCGCGCGCGCCCCAGCCTTCTTTCGTCGATTACATGCTTCGCCAATCGGATTACCGCTCCAGTCCAGAGTACGCGCGTAGTCGGGACTACTGGCTGTCGCGCCACGACGGCGCAACGGGCTCGCTGTTCTCGCTTTCGCATGCGCCCACCGCGGTCGTAAGCAAGCGCGTCAGTCTGGTCATGGATACGGCGTTGATCGCAATGTTGCGCCGGCTGGCCGTCAACGCGAAAGCGGATCTGGTCACCGTCATGTATGCGGCGTTGTTTGTCTATTTTTCGCGTTGCTACCAGCGCGACGATCTGACCATCGGCTCGCCCGTGCATAACCGGCGCACTGCGGTCGACAAGAACACGATCGGCTCGATCGTCAACGTCAACATGCACCGGCTCTCGGCGCCAGCGGACATTTCCTTCGCCCGATTGCTCGAATACGTGACCTCCGTACTTCGGCAAGATCATCGTCACGGGCGCTTCCCTCTTGGAGACCTGGTCAGGGCATTGCGCGAAAAGCACGGCGCCACGAACGATCTGCCATACGAGATCGCTTTCAACTACCAGAAGCTGGACTTCGGGTTTTCGATCGATGGCGCGCCCGTGCAGACGCACTACCTCTCGCATTTCCAGGAGCGCGTACCGCTGACGTTCGTGCTTTGCGAATACGGCAACCAAGACTTGCGGCTTCATCTCGACTACGCCGCCGGTTATTTCGATCAGCCTCAAGCGGAAGCCCTGCTCGACAGGGTGATGAACCTGCTGCATCAAGCGGCCGCGGATGGCGATCATCGGCTCGATGAATACCCTCTCCTGCTTCCCGCCGAATGGCGCGATCAGTCGGTCACATGGCAAGGCGCCGATGTTCCACTGCGGCAGGGGGCATGCATCCAGGATTTTTTCGAAACGCAGGTTCTACGTACGCCGGACGGCATCGCCGTCGCCTGCGGGCAGGCCGCGTTGACTTATTCCGAACTCAACCAGAACGCGAACCGGTTGGCGCATCGGCTGATCGCGCATGGCGCTGGCCCGGGCCGCATGGTGGGGATCTGCCACAGCCGATCTTTGAATCTGCCGGTTGCCCTGCTCGCCGTGCTGAAGTCGGGTTCGGCCTATGTTCCGATCGATCCGAGTTACCCCGCATCGCGGATTCGACACATCCTCGATGATGCGCGGCCTGACGTCGTAATCGCGGACGAACATGGCGCAGCGGCTCTGGGTTCCTTCCACGGCGCCACGATTCGCACCGACGCATTGGCTGCCGAAACCTTGCAAGAAGATCCAGCGCGTCCGAGTCCAGCATCGAACCCCGTACGTTCGGCGACGGGACTATCCGACGAAGATATCGCCTACGTCATCTACACGTCCGGATCGACCGGTCATCCCAAGGGTGTGCTGATCGAACATCGCAACGCCGCTGCGTTCATCCAGTGGGCGCTTGCGCATTATTCGACGCGCGAATTGGCGTCGGTGCTCGCCGCCACGTCGATCTGCTTCGATCTGTCAATCTTCGAACTGTTCGTGCCGCTCGCCATGGGCGGCCGGGTCGTAATGGCCGAGAATGTATTGGCTATCAGAGACCAGGATATTGAGGGCCTTTCGCTCATCAACACGGTGCCTTCGGCCATTCGCGGACTGCTCGATGCCGACGCCCTCCCGCGATCACTGCGTTGCATCAACCTCGCCGGCGAGTTATTGCACCAGGATCTCGTCGATGAACTGTATTCGCGGCTGGGCGCCGTGAAAATCTACGATCTGTACGGGCCGTCCGAAAGCACGACATATTCCACTGTTTGCCTGCGCGTCAAAGACGGAAACGCCTCGATAGGAAGGCCTATCCACAACACCCAGGTGTATGTGCTGGACGAAGCGGGTCATCCATTGCCCACGGGCATGGTCGGCGAAATCCAGATAGGCGGCGCCGGCCTGTCCAGGGGATATCTGAACCAACCGGCGTTGACCGCCGAAAAATTCGTCTTCAATCGGTACGCCAAGACCAGGCTTTACCGCACCGGCGACCTGGCGCGATGGACAGCCGACGGTTATCTTCAATATCGGGGCCGCAAGGACAATCAGGAAAAAATCCGTGGTTTCCGCGTCGAACCAGGGGAAGTCGAAGCCTGCCTGCGCGAACACCCTTCGGTCGCCGATTGCGTCGTCGTAGGTCGCGGCGCTCCGGGCGGGGCCGAGGGGCGCTTCCTGGTGGCGTATGTGGTTGCGGACCGGAGCGTTGGCGAAAAGACAGCGCCGGAAGCGCACGGATTCGTTCTTGATCTTTCGCGCTTCGCCGCTACGCGACTGCCGGCTCATGCACTGCCATCGCACTTCGTGGTCCTGCCCGCGCTGCCCTTGACCCCTAATGGCAAGGTGGATCGCCACGCGCTGCCCGCACCCAACGCCATCTCCCGTGACGTCGCCACCTACGCGGCTCCGCGCAACGAGATGGAGCGGCGAGTCGGCCTGCTATGGCAGGCGACGCTTCAACAGGAACCCATTGGCGTCCAAGACAGCTTCTTCTCGCGCGGCGGCGATTCGCTGCTGCTTCTCAAGCTCGCCTCGTCCATCGAGCGCGAATTCAAGCTCCGCATCGATTTGCCATTGCTGTTCGCCAACGCCACGATCGAGACCCAAGCCGCACTGCTGACCCAGCAACTGGAATTCGAAAGATTGCGGCACGCCGTCAGCGATATTCGCGAAACGCAATCGGGCACTTTCATCGATCTTTGACCGATTTTGAGACGGATGATCTATTCATGGTGTTGGGTCTCGTAAAACGAAACAGGCTGCAAATCACCTTCGCCGTCGCATTAGGCGTCGCGGCCGGCGCGGCGAACACTTGGCTTCTTGCCCTGGTCAACCGCGACATGCGGCTTGGGGCCACAACGACTGATGTGATCGTCGAGTTTGTGGGCGCATTGGCGTTGATGGTCGCCGTCAGCCTCGCCTCGCAGATCGCGTTGTCGCGACTCAGCGCACGGATGCTGCATGGTCTCAGGCAGCAGCTGGTGCAGGCTATCACCCGTTTGTCCGTCCGAAAGATCGAAGCCATCGGCCGCCATCGGCTGTATACGGCGCTTACCCGCGACATACCGGCGATACACGAATTGCTTATCGATTTTCCAAGTTATGTCTTCAACATCACCGTGGTGATCTCGTGCCTGGTCTATCTGTCCACGGTTTCCATCCGGCTGTTCCTCGTTTTTTTTGTGCTTCTTGTCATTGGCCTCTACATCGCCAAATTCACCATCGCCGACAGGGCGGAGAAGCGCTTCCAACTGCGCCGCACGATCGAAAACGATCTGTTCAGATGCTACGAAGCGCTGATCGATGGTCAGAAGGAACTCAAACTGAACCAAAACCGCGAGGATTGGCTCGTCCGCGATGAGTTCGAAGGGTTCGCCAGGAAGTACAAGGACGCCACCATGTCGGCCGAACTCTTTTTCAACATGTCCAACAACTGGGCCACCGCGGTCATCTTTATCGGGGTGGGAACGCTTCTGTTCCTGTCGCCTCACATCGGTGTGCCGAACCGGGAACCGGTCGCGACCTTCGTGCTGACCATTTTCTATATCGTGGGGCCGCTGACCATCCTCATCAATTCGTTCCGAATCGTTCAAGAGGCGAAGATAGGCGTCAGCCATCTCAATCATCTTGAACTGGATACGGCAGAAGCGGCCCACACCGATCCGGCCGTCATCGAGCCGTTCCAGTCGTTGTCGGCCAGAGGCGTTTCGTTTCACTATGAAAGCCAGGATGAAGGACGCTCGGGCTTCAATGTGGGCCCTCTTGATCTCGACATATGCCGCGGCGAAATCGTCTACTTCACCGGCGGCAACGGCAGCGGCAAAACCACCGCCGCCAAGCTGTTGACAGGCCTGTATGAGAAGCACGCTGGCGCCTTGCTGATCAACGGCGCCGAACTCGCGGATCAAAAAGCTTATTTCCAGTATTTTTCCGCGGTGTTCCAGGACTATTACCTGTTCGAGACCCTCGTTCCGAAGCGCGGCGACGGTATCGAATCCGAGGAAGTGCGGACTTGGCTTGAAATGCTCGGTCTTTCCAACAAAGTCGTTGTCGAGCGGAACCGTTTGTCCACCACGAAATTGTCTTATGGCCAGCGCAAGCGTCTCGCGCTGCTGATCGCTTACTTCGAGCGATCGGATATCTATGTGTTCGACGAATGGGCCGCGGATCAGGATGTCGAGTTTCGCGAGTTCTTCTACGCCACTTTTCTGCCTAGGCTGAAAAATCTCGGCAAGACCTCCATCGTGGTGAGCCACGACGACCGCTACTTCCATCTCGCAGACAAGGTGCTGAAGTTTGAAAGCGGACGCATCGTTTCGATTGCGAACAACACCCCGGTCGATTCCTCCTCCATCAAAACCCGGTGTCAGGCCGAAGAGATGACTGCCAGCCATGACCCCTCTGCTCATTGAACAGGCGTCCGCGCGCACATGAATATTCGTGAACTCCTGAGCGAATGCATTCGCAACGGCATCCGCCTCGCCGAAAGCAACGGCGATCTTCGCGTCTATTTCGACGGCGCTGCTCCGGATCGCGAACTGCTGGCGCTTTTGCGCGAGCACAAGCAGGAGATCCTGCGCCATCTGCGTCAGCCTGACCTGCGTCAACCCAATCCAGACCAGTCCGATCCAGGCCAGTCCGATCCAGACCAGTCCGATCCAAGTCAGTCCGACCCGAATCGTTCCTCCATCAAGGAGGGCGAGCGTATTCCGGTGTTGTCGGCGGACGCAAGAACCGCGTTCCCGGCATCCACCGCGCAACGTCGTATGTGGCTGCTCGACAAGCTGGACGGCGCTGGCGCGGCATACAACATGGTCGGCATCTACCGTTTGCGCGGCGCGTTCCGCACGGAGTTCATGCAGGCGGCGCTGGATGCGGTCGTGGCGCGGCACGAGGCGTTGAGAACCGTCTTCGCCGAGATGGATGGCGATGTGCGGCAATGCATCCTGCCTGCCGCGCGTGTCCCGTTCGAGCACGTGGATCTGTCGAAGATCACCACGGATCAAAAAGAACGCGCGTTGCTCGATCTGCTGGCGCGCGAGAACGACTGGCATTTCGACCTGACTGCCGCCCCGCTGTTGCGCGCCACCTGCGCCTATCTGGGCGATGACGCCTGGGCGTTGGTGCTGAATGTGCACCACATCGCCAGCGACGGATGGTCCATCGGCATTCTCGAACGCGATATCAGCGCATTCTACACGGCATTTTCCAGTGGCGACGCCGTCACGCCGCCAGCGACTCCCATCCAGTACGTCGACTACGTGGCGTGGAGCGGAGGACACGCCCAGGGCGCTTCAGGGCAAAGCCAGCTCGCCTATTGGAAGTCGAACCTGGAGGGGCTGCCGGCATTGCACGGCTTACCGCTCGACAAGCCCCGCCCACCGGTTCAGGTCTACACCGGCGCCACCATCCGCCGGACCATGCCGATGTCCTGGTTGCATACCGCCCAGACGTTTTGCCAGGCCCGCGGGGCGACCTTGTTCATGCATCTGCATGCGGCGCTGGCGACCGTTCTTGGCATCTACGCTAATGAAAAAGACATCGTGGTGGGCTTTCCTGTCAGCGGTAGGCAACGCGAGGAACTGGAGACGGTCGTCGGTCTGTTCGTCAATACGCTCGTATTGCGGGTCTTCCTGAAAGACGACATGTCGTTCTCCGACGTCCTGTCGGCCAGCCGGACGGCCGTGATCGATGCGTTGAAACATCGGGATGTCCCCTTCGACACGCTGATCGATGTCCTGCGCACGGAACGCAGTCCTGCGCACAATCCTTTGACGCAGATTTTCCTGACGCTGCAGACGCATGAGCAGAGCGGCCTGCGTATGCCCGGCCTGGACGTCGAGCTGCAAGACAATCCCGACGCACCGATAAAATTCGACTTGCAGATGGATGCGTTTCCGTCGAGGGACGGGCTGGTCATCGATTGGCGATTCAATCGCAGCCTGTTCGACGATACTTCGATGGCCCGCATGGCCGACAGCTTGGTGCGCCTGCTTGAGGCAAGCGTGCGTGAGCCGGATCGGCCGATCTCCCATATCGATCTTCTGGCTTCCGACGAGCGCGCGTTGCTGCTGGAGACCTGGAACCAGACCGACGCGCCCTATCCGGCCGATCGCTGCATCCACCAGCTGTTCGAACGACAGGTCCAGCGCGATCCCGATGCGGTCGCCCTCGTATTCCAGGATCAGTCCCTCTCCTACGCCGAACTCAATGCCCAGGCCAACCGCATCGCCCATGCGCTGATCGAGCACGGCGTGCGCCCCGACGATCGCGTCGCGATCTGCCTCGATCGTTCGCTGGCCATGGTCGTGGGCCTGCTCGCCATTCTCAAGGCGGGCGGCGCTTATGTTCCGCTCGACCCCTCCTATCCCGCCGATCGCTTGGCCCAGATCCTGGCGGACGCCGACCCGAAGATGTTGTTGTGCGACCGGGCCGGCCGAAGCGCGCTTGGCGAAGCGGCGTTGCGCGCGCGCATCGTTCTCGACCTTGACCAGTCCCAGCCGCCCTGGCGCGATCATTCCGAGCGCAACCCCGACCCGATCGGCCTGACCTCGCGGCATCTCGCCTACGTCATCTACACCTCCGGCTCGACAGGCGCCCCCAAGGGCGTGATGAATGAGCATCACGCCGTCGTCAATCGCCTGACATGGATGCCGGAGGCGTATCGTCTCGGTCCCGGCGATGTCGTCATCCAGAAGACGCCTTTCGGTTTCGATGTGTCGGTCTGGGAGTTCTTCTGGACGCTGCTGCACGGCGCGACGCTGGCCATCGCGCCACCGGATGCGCATAAGGATCCCGGCGCGCTGATCGAGTTGATCGTGCGCCATCGCGTCACGATCGCGCATTTCGTGCCGTCGATGCTGACCGTATTTTTGCATGCCAGGGGCATCGAACGCTGCGTCACATTGCGCCGGCTGATCTGCAGCGGCGAAGCTTTGGCGGGCGCGACGCTGCGACGCGCTCTTCAACTCCTTCCACAGGCATCGCTCCATAATCTGTACGGTCCCACCGAAGCCGCGATCGAAGTCACGGCCTGGACCTGCCCGCGCGACTTCGCTGGCGAAACGGTTCCGATCGGCCGTCCGATCGCCAACACCCGCATCTATCTGCTCGATGCGCACGACCGGCCAGTCCCTCTCGGCGCCATTGGCGAACTCCATATCGGCGGCGTCGGCGTGGCGAGGGGGTATCTGAACCGTCCCCAGCTCACCGAAGAACGTTTCATACCTAACCCTTTCGTGGCCGATCCGCACGCGCGCCTGTATCGCACCGGCGATCATGCGCGCTACCTTGCGGACGGCGACATCGAATTCCTCGGCCGTAACGATCATCAGGTCAAGCTGCGCGGCTTCCGCATCGAACTGGGCGAAATCGAGGCGCGCATCGCCGGGCATCCCGCCGTGCACAGCGCTGTTGTCCTTGTCGTGGGCGATGGCGATCGCAAGCGGTTGGTCGCATACGTCGTTCCTCTCGATGGTCATGCGGGCGATCTGGCCGCCGATTTGCGCGCCGACCTGATGCGCGCCCTTCCGGATTACATGGTGCCCGCCGCCTTCGTCCGTCTGGATGCGCTGCCGCTGACCGCGAATGGCAAGCTCGATCGCAAGGCCCTGCCCGCGCCCGACGACGATGCTTTCGCCCGGCGCGGGTATGCGCCGCCCCAAGAGGGAATCGAGACGTCTCTGGCCGACGCCTGGCGCGAGCTTCTCGGTGAAGAGCGGGTCGGTCGTCACGATCATTTCTTCGAGCTCGGCGGCGATTCGCTGCTCGCGGTGCGTTTGATCAGCCGGATCGATTCGATCTTCGGCGTCCGGCTGCCGCTTGCCGAATTCTTTGCGCGTTCGACGCTCAGCGAACTCGCGGAGTCCATCGCACAGCGGCAAGCCGTTTCTACGGCGAGTCCGGCCGCGATCATGCCTGCCGCCCGTGGCGAAGCTCTGCCGTTGTCTTTTTCGCAGCAGAGGTTGTGGTTCCTGGCGCAGCTCGATCATGCGGCGGGCGCGGCGTACCACATGCCGGCCGCGCTGCGGCTGGAAGGCGAACTGGATGTGGCGGCCTTGCGCGCGACGTTGGATCGGATCGTCGCGCGACACGAGAATCTGCGTACGCGCTTCGTGGAAGTCGCCGAAGGGCCCGTGCAGCAATTCGCGCCGGCCGATGTCGGGTTCGCGCTGACCCAGACGGACC
>SSEV01000121.1 GCA_008015095.1 Lysobacteraceae bacterium
GTGGTCGGCGCCTCGCTCGGCGGTTGCGAGGGCGCGGCTGCAGTCTGCGGCGTGTCGATCAGGGCGGAATACTCGCGCACCAGACGCCCCTGCCCCCAGTCGACCTCGACCAAGAACGTCAACAACGGCTGTTGGACCGGCTGCGAGCTGGTCACCCGGATCACCGGGCGTCCCCTCGGGTCCAGCGCGACCGCGAACTGCAGATCGGACACGATGCCCTGCGGCGGCGCGAGCCCGATCCGGGCGAAAGTCTCCGGCGAAGCCAAACGCGCCTGCAGCGCCTCCAACTCGGAAGGATCTGCGGAAATGATCGGTATTTCAGCCAAGAGCGGCTGATCGCGTTGGGACTTGACCTCAACCTGCCCCAAGCCGAGCGCCCACGCCGAAGCGGACCAGACGGCCAGCGCCAGTGCGAGTATCGCTGCAACTGTGGTCCGCAAGTGATTGATCAAGCTTGTCCCCTGAGCCGACCCGCAGACTCTAGCAGGTTGTCGAGCAACGATCATCCAGAGCATTGCTCAAGCCGCGGACCGGATATCGCCGGACACGCGACCTCTCATCGAACCCGATCGCCGATCAGTCCTCGGCCGCGACCAGTTCGGCGATCTGCACCGCGTTCAGGGCCGCGCCCTTGCGGATGTTGTCAGAGACGACCCACAGATTCACGCCGCGGGGATGCGAAATATCGTCGCGGATCCGGCCCACGTAGACCGGGTCGCGCCCGGAAGCATGGGTGACCGGGGTCGGATAGCCCCCGGGCTTGCGTTCATCGACCACAACCACCCCAGGCGCTTCGGCCAACAAGGCTCGAACTTCGTCGGCGCTGATCTTTTCGCGGGCCTCCACGTTCACGGCCTCGGAATGCCCGTAGAACACCGGCACCCGGACTGCAGTCGGGTTCACTTGGATGCGTTCGTCGCCGAGAATCTTGCGGGTCTCCCACACCAGCTTCATCTCTTCCTTGGTGAAACCGTTGTCCTGGAAGTCGTCGATGTGCGGAATCAGATTGAACGCGATCTGCATCGGGAAGCGCTGCGGATCGGCATCCTGGAAATTCAGCAGGGCCGCGGTCTGCTTGCCCAGTTCTTCCAGCCCCGAACGGCCGGCGCCGGACACTGACTGATAAGTCGCGACGTTGATGCGCTCGATGCCGACCTTGCGGTGGATCGGCCCCAGCGCCACCAGCATCTGCATGGTCGAACAATTGGGATTGGCGATAATGCCGCGCGGACGGTGTTTCGCCGCTTCCGGATTGACCTCGCTGACCACCAGAGGCACATCATCGTCGTAACGGAACGACGACGAATTATCGATCACCACCGCACCGGCGGCGGCGAATTTCGGCGCATATTCCTTGGAAATGGAACCGCCCGCGGCAAACAGCGCGATCTCGACCCCGGTCGGGTCGAAGCTCGCCAGATCCCGCACCACGATCTCGTCGTCGCCGAACTGCGCGGTGCCGCCGGCCGAGCGCTCGCTGGCCAGCGCCACGATCTCCCCGACCGGGAATTTGCGCTCGGCCAGAATCGACAGCATCACTTCGCCGACCGCGCCGGTCGCGCCCACCACGGCCACCTTGTATCGCTTGCTCATTCTGTTCTCACCTGATGTGTCCAATTGAAGCGATGAACCCCTGATCACGACATTCCGCCCGCCAAGCCGCATCTTCGGCCGCGACTGTGCGGATTGGGTTATATACACATTGCCCGTCCCGCCGCGGCGTGTCACTGCCCATCAGGGCAGCATCGGCGACATGAGATTATCCTTTCGCGTCGATACGCCCGGCCATAGGCGGAATCCGGGGGGAGATCTCTCCCACATCCCCGCATTGCGCGCGATGCCGCATCGCCATATCCATCAATACCAGGGCCATCATCGCTTCGCAGATCGGCGTGGCGCGGATCCCGACGCAAGGGTCGTGGCGCCCTGTGGTGACCACATCAACCTCGTCGCCATCCACATCGAGCGTGCGTCCAGGCAGGCGCAGGCTTGAGGTGGGTTTGAAGGCGACCGAGCAGACCAATGGCTGACCGGTGCTGATACCGCCGAGGATGCCGCCGGCATGATTGGAGAGGAAGCCCGCGCGCGTCATCTCGTCGCGGTGCGCGCTGCCGAGCTGCCCCACCGCAGCGAAGCCCGCGCCGATTTCAACGCCTTTGACCGCGTTGATCGACATCATCGCCGCGGCCAGTTCGGCGTCGAGCTTGCCGTAGACGGGCTCGCCCCAGCCCGGTGGTGCGCCATCGGCGACCACCGTCACCTGCGCTCCGATCGAATCGCCGGACTTACGCAGGGCGTCCATGTAGGTTTCGAGCTCCGCCACCTGCGGCGCGTGCGGCCAGAAGAAGGGGTTGCGCTCGACCGCATCCCAATCGAAGCCGCCCGGCCGTATCTCGCCGATCCGCGCCAGATGTCCGCGCACGCGCACGCCGTAACGCTCGTCGAGCCATTTCTTGGCGATCACGCCTGCCGCCACGCGCATCGTGGTCTCGCGCGCACTGCTGCGCCCGCCGCCGCGAGGATCGCGGATGCCGTATTTCTGCCAATAGGCGTAATCGGCATGGCCGGGCCGGAATTGCCTTGCGATGTCCGCGTAATCCTTGCTGCGCGCATCGGTGTTGCGGATCAGCAGCGCGATCGGAGTGCCGGTGCTGCGGCCCTCGTAGACGCCGCTGAGGATCTCGACGGCGTCGCTCTCGCGGCGCTGCGAAGTGTGCCGACTGCGCCCTGTGGCGCGCCGTTCCAGATCGCGCGTGAAATCCTGTTCGGCGATGGCGAGCCCGGGCGGACAACCGTCGATCACGCAGCCGATCGCCGGCCCATGCGACTCGCCGAAGGTGGTGACGCGCAGCAGACGGCCGAAACTGTTGCTCACAAACGGCTCAGAACAGACCGCCGGCATGCGCCGCGGGCCGCGGTTCGCGCGTATCGGCGAGTTGGCGGATGCGTGCGTGATACGTCACCAGATCGCGGCATTCGGCCACGAACACCCCCATCTGCCCGACTTTGAACTCGATCCAGGCCAGAGGCAGTTCGGGCAGCAGCCGGGACAATGCGCGCTCGGCCTCGCCGACTTCGCAGATCAGCAGGCCGTCTTCGGTCAGATGCAAGGGCGCATCGCGAAGGATGCGCAAGGCCAGGTCCAGGCCGTCGGCGCCAGCGCGCAGCCCCAGCTCCGGCTCGTAGGAATACTCCCTGGGCAGGGCGTCGGTCTCGGCGTTGGTGACATAGGGTGGATTGGTGACGATGAGGTCGTAGTGTTCGCCCTGCAGGCCGGAAAACAGGTCCGATTTCAGGAGGCGGACGTTGTCGGCGAGCAGCCGAGCCTTGTTGTCGGCGGCCAGCGCCAGCGCATCGTCGCTGATATCGACGCCATCGACCTGCCAGTCAGGGTGGTAATGGCCCATCGCGATCGCGATGCAGCCCGAACCGGTGCAAAGATCCAATGCGCGACGGACTTCACGCCCGCCCAGCCAGGGCTCGAAGCCCGACGCGATCAGTTCGGTGATCGGCGATCGCGGCACCAGCGCGCGCCGATCGGTCTTGAAGCTCAGCCCTGCGAACCATGCCTCGCCGGTGAGATACGCAGCGGGGATACGTTCCTCGATCCGGCGCAGGAACAGCTTCAGCACGTCCTCCTTCTCGGCCACGGTCACTCGCGACTGACCGTAGACCGGCGGGAGGTCATGCGGCAGATGCAGTGCGTGCAGCGTGAGCTGAGTCGCCTCGTCGAGGGCGTTGTCGTAGCTGTGACCGAAACTCAGACCGGCCGCGTTGAACCGGCTGGCGCCGTAGCGGATCAGGTCGATGATCGTCTGCAACTCGTCGGTCATGGGGGCGTGGCGAGGATTGGCCGGCGTGCGGCCCGACCGGCAAGTATAGCGGCCGGGGCCGACGCCATGTGCGCGCTTGGCGTGTCGCTGCGGATTGGCGCATCTGAGCGCTGATCTCGGCGTCAGGCGAGCGGCTCGGGCGCCGATCGACACATCATCCGGACACGCCTCTGCAGGCTTCGCGCTACGGTGCTTCACGCTGTTCCACGGGGCCGCATGCCGTTGGAGCGCCGTTCGTGCGATGCCGCACGCACTGCGATCGGAACGCCGAAGCTTCAGGGAAGATCTGAACAACACGCTCCTGAGAAGTCCGCCTGTCGCCTCCGCCCGGCGCGGTATCATGGCTGTCGATCCCGCGCACGAAACCGATTCCTCCGATGTTCAACCGAACTACGTTCTTGATCCTTCTGGTCGCGTTGGCGACCGGAGCCGGCCTCTGGGCCGCCGAATACTTCCATCGCCGCGACACGCATGATGGGCCTGAATTGCAAACCGTTCGCCTGCTCTCCCAGCCGCGCGAACTGCCCGCCTTCTCGCTACAACAATCCGATCGCACGCAACTGGTGCCGGGCGAACTGCGCGGCCACTGGACCGTGGTGTTTATCGGCTTCACCTTCTGCCCGGATGTGTGTCCGACCACACTGGGTGCGCTGGCGCAGTCCCAGAAGCAATGGACCGCATTGCCGGAAAGCACGCGGCCACGCGTGTTGTTCGTCTCGGTGGACCCCGAACGCGACACGATCGAGCGGATCGGCGAATACGCACACGCCTTCCATCGCGATACCCTGGCCGCAACCGCCGATCTCCCTTCGCTGGAACGCTTTACCAGGTCGCTCTCGCTGGTGTTCGCGAAAGTGCCGGCCGGCGAAGACCAGCCGCCCGAGCACTACAGCGTGGATCATTCCGCCACCCTGGTCGTACTCGACCCGCAGGGGCGCATGGCCGGCGTGATCCAGCCTCCGCTCGAACCCGGAAAGATCGCCGCCGATCTGGCCGCACTCAGCGCGTCAACCAGCGCGCACCGGAACGAATAAGCCGATGGGCCCGGTCACCGCACTCAGCTATGTCCTGCCGCACCGGTTCCTGTCCTCGCTGGCGCGACGTCTGGCCTATTCCGAGACCCCCGCGATCAGGCGCTGGTTGATCGCAACGGTCGTGCGCAAATTCGGCGTGGATCTGTCCGAAGCGGCCGAATCCGACGCGGGCGCCTATTCCAGCTTCAACGCATTCTTTACTCGCGCGCTTAAGCCCGGCGCACGTACGCCGGAAAGCGATCCTGCTGCGCTGCTGATCCCCGCCGACGGTCACATCAGCCAATGCGGCGAAATTGCGCCGCTCGGCAATGGCGACGGCAGGATCTTCCAGGCCAAAGGCCGCTCCTTCACCGTCGCCGAACTCCTCGGCGACGAAAGCGCCGCACGGGTCTTCGCCGACGGCGTATTCGCGACGATTTATTTGTCCCCACGCGACTACCATCGCGTGCACATGCCCTGGACCGGCCACTTGCGCGAGACCGTGCACGTGCCCGGCAGGCTCTTCAGCGTCGGCGCTGACGCCGTCGCCTCGGTACCGCGCTTGTTCGCGCGCAACGAACGCCTAGTCTGCCACTTCGACACGGATTTCGGGCCGATGTGCGTGGTCATGGTCGGCGCCCTGCTCGTCTCCGGCGTGGAGACCGTGTGGAGCGGCGTGGAGATTCCTGCATACGGCGATCGCATCACGCGCAAGGACTATCGCGGCCGTGGCATCGTGCTCGAACGTTTCGCGGAGATGGCGCGATTCAACTACGGGTCGACTGTGATCGTGCTGCTGCCGAAGAACGCCGCCGCGCTATCCACCGCACTCGAACCGGAACGCCCTGTCCGTTTGGGACAGCGCCTCGCCGACAAAAGCACCGGCGGCGCCGATTAAGATTCTCCGAGCCGACTCGCACCGCGAACCATCGCACTTTTTTTCTGCGAACGCGGCCACGTAATCGTGCATTGCCGAGGATCGCAGGCGAAAACCTGTCAGTTATGACAGCCGCTCCTGCATTGATCTCGATCATCGCAGGCACGAGACTTGGACCAGAGTCTGAACAACCTGACGCTTGTCGTTGTTGAGACATCGCGAACCCGGTGCATGCCCGGGCTCGCGCGCCGGATCGAGCAGGCAGCGCTTGGTTCGTGCGTGCGCCATTGAAGGCGCACGGAGACTCAGCGTTGTTCTGAGTTTCCTTCATGCATGCCGTCGCCGGACAACACGGAAAGGAGCCGCAATGCGCCGCACAGGGACCGTCGCCGCAATCGCCCCCGAACAGGGGCTGGCCGCCATCGCCACCATTGATCGTGGCTTCACCATCATCGAGCTGACATCGGACTGGGCCCTGACACCTGGCGATTCGATCGCATGGGAAGAGGGCGACGCACTGGGTTTCGAGACCTACGAGAACCTCAGCAAGGGCACTCGCGACGAGGTCTTCGTGCAAGAGCACGACGTCGACGAGGGCACCATGCGCATCAGACTGATGCCCTAGCGCGGCGCCTCAAAAGTTCGCATTGTGTTTTGCTAGCCGTCAAAGCAGGAAAATTCGGATTTATCAGCAACCCATTTCACATGCTTGCTTTCTGAGACGCCACACGAGGGCCTGCTAGGGATTCAATAGTCGGATTCGACGATGAACGAATCGATCCTGCTCTGATTCAGCAGCATATTGCGCCCGGCCCAGCCCGGATAGTTCAGCGGAATGTCGAAGTCGGGAGCGCCGAACGAACAGAACGTCAGCTCCCAATTGATCCGATGCCCATTGATCATCAGATATCCGGAGCATGCTCTTTCGTTCTCGTCGAATCCCGGCGTGCTGGTGGAGAAAACCACCATCTCGATCAGATTGAATTTCGCGACATCGAAATTCGCCTGAGCAGGGATCGGCTTTTCGCCGCCGGTCAGGTTGTAGGTCTGGCCGTTGGCGAAAATCTGATACGTGCGGTTCGGACGGATCTGTACATAGACCGCGCCATCGGTAAGAAAGTTGGCGCCCGGAGATTTGGCGAAACCGACCGCGAGCCAATTCGCGCCGCCCAGTTTCAATTGTGCGCTGACGCGTCGCGTCGCCGTGGACCCTTCCGCATTGGAATCGGCCGCATTCGGCCAAGTCAAGGTCGCGGAGACCAGACCTGTATTGCCCGATGTCGCATGCCGGTCAGCGCCGATCTGCACGCCGTTGCTCGCGGCCCATTTACAGTAGGCCGCCGCACAGAATTGCCTGTTGTGCAATGCGGTTCCTGCCGTTGTCGCGAAGGTGTCCTCGACATAAACCGGGCGGCGCCCGGTCGGGCTGGTCGCCGCCGGCGTCGGCCAGATGTGCGTGCGCATCGCGTTCAGATCGATACCGCCGCCGAAGCGTGCGCTGACCCACAGATGGTAGGGCTGCTGATGGACGAAGTCGCGTATGGTTTTCCTGATTCCGGTGCGCACGCGCCTGACCTGGAATTCGCCCAAAGCGCCGGTCTCCGGAAAGGTGTGAAACGTGCCGGGCGTGCCGGGATTCGGCGCGCCGATCGTGGTCAGGGCAAAGCCGACTTGGCGATTGTTCGCGGCTTCCGGCGCCGCGTATTTCACATAGGCGACAATCTCGTGCGGCCAGGTGAAGTTCGGGTCGTAACCGCCCGGGGTTTCAACGTACGTGGTGTATTTCAGCCATTCGCCGGTCGCGAACTTGCCGACAAAATTCTGCGGCGCGGCCAACTGGCTCGAAAAATAGATATCGACGTCTTCCTGGCGCAGATAACCGCCGGCATTACCGAGAGTCGTATCGTGGTAGGCGCCGCCCTCCCCGCCCTGATCGTAGAAGGAGAAAGGCCATATCTTCGGCGTCGAATAGAAAATCGAATGCTTGTAAAGCACTGCGGTGAGCGGTGGAATTTGGTATGGCCCCGGTGCGATCCGCACCGCTTCCGCAGGCTCCGGCGGCGGGTCGAACGGACTCACGACCTCTTCCAAATCGGAATCCTGCGCATCGGGCGGCGATTGCGCGCGCACCGTTTGCGTGTACGCAACGGCGGTCAGCCACAACGCTGCGGCAGTGAATAGTGAATAGCGCCTGCGCATGTCATCTCTCATTGGGCGTGCCTCATAGGACCGTGCCTGCTTGGGTCGAATTCATGGATACGTGCGGTCGGATTCGTGCGCCCACTCGCGCTCATGGCTTCGCGGTCTGAATCCGGAAATCGTCGACTTCGCTGCCGCCGCTGGTCATCGCACTCCCGCCCCAGCCCGGATAATCGAGCGATAGCCCGCTCAACGCCGCCGGCTGCGCATCGACCACCGATACGCCGTTGACGAAGGCTTTGACCGCAACGATCGCTCCGGTCGATGTCTTGTCGACCCACAACTCGATCAGGTTGAACGCATTGGGGTCGAATCCCGCTGTAGCGGGAATCTGCACAGGCGCTGACACGGCCACGGTATGGCCATTGGCGAAAACCTGGATCACGCCCGAGGGCATGACCAGCGCCCATACCGAACCGCCGCCCCAGAACAGACCCGTCGGCGCCTTCAGGAACCCGACCGCCATCCATCCGGAGCCCACAGGTTTGACCGATGCGCTGACCACGCGCCGATGGTCGGCGTTGGCCGGCAACGTGACCGACGCGGAAACTTGCGCCGTGCTCGTATTGGCCGTCGCGGCGCGAGTCGCGGCGATCAGATTGATCGTCGAAGTCGCATTCCAGGTCAGACAAGCGCCATTGGCGCAGAACTGCCGTCCCGCCAATGGCGCGTCGGCAGCCACACTGTAGTTGTCTTCTTGATCGAGCTTGAGCTCTCCGGTGGTCTGCTGCGACATGTCCGGCGTCAGTTGCTGACGCACCCAATCCAAATTGATGCCCGCCGCGCCACTGTAGACATACAACCGGTATGCCCCGGCGGGATGATTCGACGTCAAGGCGTTATAACCAGGACGGCGAATTCGGAACTGCGTCCAGCCAGCGGTGTTCGGGAAATAGCCCGGCGGCAAGGCGGCCGGGTTGCCGATCGTCGCGACGCCGACCGCTTCACCCATGCCGACCGGGCGATTGGCTCCGTTCAACGCGGCATAGCGCAGATAGGCCGAGATATTCTTGTCGCTGGAAGCGGCGGCGGCGACTGCGTTCGGCCAATACACCGAATAACGCCACCACTCCGTCGCCGCGACCACGCCCACGCCGTAACCCGGATTCATTGCGACGATGTCGACATCGTCGTTGCGGTAATGACCGTTGACGTTACCCGGGGTCGTATCGAAGTACGCGCTGTTCTGGCCGTCGATATCGTAATTTTCCGCCTCCACCAGTCCCGGCATGGTCCATGGCGTGCCGCCGTAGGCCGATCCGGAGGTGATCGTCAGCGCCGCCGGATTGGAAATGACGGCGGGATTGCTGCATCCCGTGCTCCCCACCGCGACCGTATAGCTGCCGGCATGTGCGGGTTGCGCATTGACGATGGTATGGCTGCTGCCGTTGGCGCCAGCGATATTCACGCCGTCTTTACGCCATTGATACGTCAGCGTCGGCGGGCCCGACGCCGTCGCCTGGAATATCGCGGTCCCGCCCAGCGATACCGACGCACTGACCGGGTGGGTGTTGATCACCGCAGGACAGGCCGGGATCACGGTGATGGTGACCGATCGGGTCGTCGTGCCGCCTGCGCCGGTGCATGACAGCGAATACGTGCTGCTCGCCGCAGGCGAAACCGTCTGCGATCCACCGGTGATCGCCTTGCTGCCGGTCCATGCGCCACTGGCGCTGCATGCGCTGGCGTTGCCGACCGCCCCCCAGCTCAACGTGGCCGACTGCCCCACCGTGATCGTGCCGGGGGTCGCGGTGAAAGTGAAGCTCGGCACGGGCGTCGGCGGCTGGCAGTTCGCGCACATGCTGAGGATGCGCATCCCGTCGGCGTCGTAGAAATGCTTGAGCCGCAAGCCGCAACCGGATGGCGGCGATGCAGTGGCCGGTTGCTGCGAGATCATCTGCCCGAGCACATCGTACTGGTAGAGATAACAACCGTCGTTGGTCAGATTCCCCGAGCCGTCGTACACGAATGCGGAAGCGCGCCCGCTCATGTTCGCAATCTGGTTCTTGGCGTTCGGCGTGAAGTCCACGAAGGATTGCGTGCCGCCGTTGTGCGTGCGGGTGATCCTGGTCAGGAAATCGAACGCGTTGTATTCATAGCTCTCGTTGCGGGTGGTGGTGGCGTTCGGCTTGGACGTACTGCTGGTCAGCCGGCCGAGCCGGTCATAGCCGTAGCTGTTGCCGCCGATCGCGGTGACGTCGCCAAGCGCGTTATAGGCGTATACGCCGCTATCGAAATAGGACGTCGAGGTCAGATAGCGCGCGCGGACGCGGTCGAGCTGCTCGCCGTTGGCTTTGTAGACGAATTCGTTCTCGGTCCAGACCGACGGCCCGCCCGTGGTGTAATCGAAGCGCAACTTCGACAGATTGCCGAGCGCGTTGTAGCTCAGGTCGGCGAAACGCACCGGCGACGCCCCGGCTGAGCCGGTGACGATATCCAGTGCGGTCAGCATGCCGCGTTGATAAGTGTGACTCAGACGCCGCTCGGGCGGCGCGCCGCAAGCGGAACACCCCGGATATCCGGTCGTCGCCACCTGCCCTAACCCGCTCCACCCCAGACGTTGGGTGAAGGTCTTGGTCTGCGGTATGCCGGCAGGATTCGGATAATTGACGGTGGTATCGATCCTGGTGATCGCACCGCCCGCATCTCCGCCGACAACGCTTGCGCCCTCGTAATGGTATTTCTGTTCGACGGCGTAATCGACGCCGCCATCCCAGTTGTGGCGCACTTTGCGCACCAGCTGCCCGAGGCAATGCGTGCCGTGCGACGTCGCGCATCCGGATGCGCCATAGGCGAACTCCAGCATCAGCCGATTACTCCCGCCATCCTTCACCGTGAGCACGCGGCCACGCTTGTCATAGGTGTATTTCAACGCGATATTGCCGTCGCCGACCGTTCCGGGCTGACCGGTGGCGACGAAGTCGCTGTTGGTCAGCGTGGCTTCCGGTCGTGCTACGGAAGTGACCAGACCGCGTCCGTCGTAGGCATAGGTCACGGTCTGTACGGCGCCGACGCCGCAGGCGCCTGTGTAGCGCTTTTCTGAAGTCAGGCGGTCGGCAAGATCGTATGCGGCCTCCGTGCAGTGCATCGTGCCCTGATCGGGAGCGCTCTGTCCCGCCGAGGTGCGATACGGGCGGCCGAAGCCGTCGTTCTCGACTTTCGTGTAGCTGCTTCCGATTTTCGTGACTTTCAGGCGGTCGCCGCTATAGCTGATATCGCTGATCGAACCGTCGACGTCCACAACCTGGATCACGCGCCCGAAACCATCGTATTTCATGGTGGTTTTGGCCGTGGTCGCGCCGTTGGCCTTCTTCGCCTCCACGACCGAACCCTGCGCATCGTAAGTCAACGATGTCGTGACCGTCCCGGTGTCGGGCAAGGTCTGGCTTTCGCTGATCGGGCGCCCGAAGCCGTCATACGTGACGGTCAGCGTGATGTCGCCGCGCGTGATCGTGGTTTTCGCCGGCGTATTGCCGGAAGCGGCCGTATAGGATTGACTGCGACCGGTGCGTCCGGGAGTGTTCGCCGACAGCAGACGCCCGGCGAGGTCATAGCTGAAATCGGACTCGATCCCGGCCGGGGTCTTTTCCCGGGTGACATGCCCATAGCTATCGACGTTGCGCTCGATCACGAATCCGTCGATGCCGGAATATTTCTGCGTCGCGAGATGTCCCTGCGGGTGATAGGTCGAATCGACGATGGATCCTGTCGAACTTGTGGTGCTTGCCGTGCACGCGCCAGTTCCCCAGCCGCCGTTCGTCGCGATTTCCGTGATCGTTTTTGTCGGCAGGCCGCGGCTGCCGCCGGCTGCGCCGTAGGTGATCCAGGTGACCATCGCCTCGCTCGTGCCGCCCGCCTCCTTGCGCACGGCTTGCCCGGCCAGCAGACCGGCGTTGTCGTAACAGAAATCGGTGCGCAAGGTATTTCCATTGGCCCCGGACACTTCCTGATATTGAGGCCGTCCCAGCACCCAGCGCGTATTCGAGCCCGGCAAATGAGCGAAAAAGCCGCTGTTGAGCGTCAACGTATCTCCGCTCAAGCTCACATCGCCACTCAGCACATGCGGTGACGCATGCGCGTATTGGGTCCGCTCGGCGCTGGAGCCGCCGAATCCGGAACTGAAACGGGTCGCCTGACGCGCGGTGCCATGCCCGTCGAACTGTCGGTAACGCACGCCGGTATGCACGCTTTCGCCGGCATAAGTCGTCACCATCCCAGTCAACAGGGTTGCGCGACGGATGCATGTGGTTGGATCACCGGGCTCGCAGGTGGTGCTGCCCAACGCCACCCGGCGCGAGGCGAACGTCGCGTACTGATATCGGCTCGGCGCACAAGTCCGATTGCTGCCTCCGTTCGGGTACTCGCATACCGAGATCCGTTTGGAGAAATACGCCTGTTCCCCCAGTCCCGCGAAATAGGCCGAATCGGTCTTGTCGATCGGCAATCCGTATTCGCTCGCTCGCCACGCCCCGTTGTCGCTATGCGCGACCGAATAGGCATGGAAGGTCTCGATGAATTCGCCTTCGCCGCTGGGCTTTCCCAGCTCTGTCGTGGCGACCCAGTTCGGCCGTGCGCAAGGCGTGTCGCCGTAGGCGGACATGTTGTTGTCGCGTTCGTAAGAGGCCACGCCCTGCGCGCCGGTGGGGTTGCTCTCAATCCGGCTCGCTACGCCCGGAAGCGTCGTATGTCGCGGATTGTCGAAATGCGGTATTCCGCCGATGCCGGCGAAATTCGCGTTGAACCCGCAGGGTTTCGGCAGAACGTAGTCCTGATAGGTATACGCCACCGAACCGAGCGTCGGCAGCTTATACGACGTCAGGATGCCCGATAACCGATTGCCCGCGCCCAGCGAGGCCGGGTGATGCGCGAACGTGAATGTCCCGGCCGGGCCGGCGATCGCGTTGAGGAAAGGCACCTGCACCGTCGCATCCATGTTTTCGCCGGTGTACCAGGCGTGCGGCGCAGAACGCGGAATGTCTTGCCAGCCATAGTTGAACTGATAGACCTGCGCCCTTGTGGCCTGCGCATTGATACTGACTCGATCGACGATGTAGTTGTACTCGCCGCATTCGTTCGGGCTGACCGGCGTGAAATTCTGCCAGCAAGGCATCGTCTGGCCGCTGTTCCAGGTCGGAGATACGCGGTAATGGATGACATGCTTCCTGCCGACGCTGTCTGTGACGACAGTGATCGGATCACTGGAGTTTTCTCCGGAATTCGACCAGGACGCCAGGATGCTGTTGCCTGCCTGGTTGTCGATCTGCGCCAAGCGCCAACACCATGTCGCAGCCGGATTCTGCGCGGATCCCGGACAGGCGTTCCACTGCTGCCATTTGAACAGATGGGTTTCGCCGTTGGGCATATCGATCGCGATCCATTCGCCCGATGTCCGGCGCATGCGGATGCGATAGTCGGCGCTGACGTAGATGCGCGGATAAGTGGTCGCATTGCAGTTCGCGCCCGGGTAGGACGTATCACAGACCAGTTCGACCCGCTTACCGTCCGGGCCGACGTAGAGCCAATCCACCGTCGAATAGTTCGGCCAGGTATAGGTGGCGGTCGCCGAACTGAAAGGCTCGTACAGCTCGCCCAGGCCGACCGACCAGCCGATCCCGGCGTTAGCCGTCATCACCGGCATCGACTGGTCGTAATGGCACGGTGGGATGATCGTGCTGGGATCGTCGTCGCAGACGTTGCCCGGAACGGATTGCCTTACCCGCACGACCCATTCCCAGATCCGGGCGTTGTAATTCGCGCCCAATGCATAACTGAGTTGACCGACGTTGAAGGTCGCGCCAAGCGGCACGGACACGAAGAGATTGCCGCTGAATGGATCGACCGATTCATTGACGGTGCTGGTGAACGCGGATGTCGCGTTGAATCCTTTCGCCATTTCCAGAAACCCGTTGCCGCCGATTCCGCCCTGGACCAGCGCGATCTCGTCGACATTGATCTCGGCGCCCATCGGGCCCACCGTGCTCGGCTTGTCCTGGGCTCCGGCCCATAGCATCAGCATCGCGCCGGTCAGAACTACGGCCATCGCGATTCTTACGACGTAGGATTTCATGTCCGCTCCGGTGAGAAATGCGCAATGCGGCGGCCAGATCGATCGTTCGACAGGCAAATTGCCGTTTGGAGGGCTGACGAAAACAGTCCGTCAGGGGATGATCGTCCGGTTGGTGCTGACCGAAAAGTCGATTTCCGTCACCGACCATGACGCCCATTTGTCGACGATTTCGGTGTAACTCGGCGCCAGGGTTCCGTCCTTCAGTCGCGGCCGTGTCTTCATGTAGTTCCAGATCAGATCGACCTGCTGGTCGTGATTCGCGCCCTTCGCCATCAATCCCTTGATGGCCTGGTCGGCGCAGGGCACGCAGAAATCCACCTGGTTGTTCCAGACCTGGGAGACGCCGATCAGCATGTGGAAGACTTCATACGCCAGCCTGGTGTTGCGAATCGGATTCCTGAATGCCTGATCCGTGGTGTGATCGAATGGCGTGCTGCGGGTGCCATCCTCGTTCTTCTTCCATGGATGCCCCGACAAGGCGCTTCCCGGAATTCCGAGGGCGACGCCGAAGGGTAGGAAGCCCGGAATTCCCGAATGCGGCCCATCCAGACCCAACGCCCGATCGCCCGCATCCTGAAATCGATGCATGGCTGCGCCCATCTCGCCGGTGTCGCCGGTCGCGAGCGCGCTGAAGAACGCGGCCCTGCCTCCATCAGCGAAATGATTGCGATACGTCGCCCCGCTGACGGTGTTTTCGAGGGTCATCGGCGTCGTCAGCGGATAGTGATCGACGCCGGCGGTGGTCAAGGCCAGCCCAGCCGCCTGCTCGATGGTCAACCCTGCCGCCAGCCCGAGGTAATACGTCAGCGCGCCATGGAACGTCTCTTCGAAAGCGCCGGTGGAATCGCCCGAATTGACCGGATTATTTCCGGCGTAGGCATAGGCGTTCCAGCCGCTGCGCGCCGGATCGATGGTGAGGAAACGCGCGTAGTCGTTGCGATAGTAGCGGGCGCGCATATAGTCCTGCTCAGGCGTATCGCGTTCGTGACCGGTGAACTTCAACACGGTCTGATCGGCGGCGGCGACCAGTTCCTCGCCGAAAGGCGTGTAGGCATGGCTGCCGATCAGCGCGCCATTGCCGTCTGTCACCGCGCGCGGTGTGCCGGTATGGTCGAGGTGGAACCTCAACTTGCCGAAGGGCGCGCCAAGCGACGGATCGCCCTCGCTCCCGAGGACGCGTCCGCCGGCATGAAAGAAATCGCGTTGCCACACCCAAGTTTCGGCGTTCGTCGTCGAGTATTCGGTCTTGAATTCACGCAGGACTTCGCCTGCGCCGCCACGCAACCGCCAGGTGTAGACGCCATTGCCCGCAACGGCACTCGCGAATCCGTTTTCGTCTTTCGTATCGCTCTCGACGGTTTCGTCGATGCGGACCGGATCCTCGACGACGGGCGACTCGATCCCCGGCGTCTCCTCTTCGGCCGCCATCCGGTAAACCAGCGTCGACGCAGCCACCAGACCAGCCGCCGCGATGACGCCTGCCGCCCTCAGACGCGCGCGTCCCGATACGATCATCGTCTTCCCCTATCGTTGTTGAACGCAGCCCGCGCCGCACCCGCACATGCGCCGCATGCGGACATCCGGGTGAGGGCGATATCGCCGACGGTTCCTTCAACACTGCACCAGCATGACGTCGACGCATGCCAAGTGCATGCGAGCCCATCCTCGGCAATCGCATTCAAGCGCGCCTGACCTGTTTTGGCGGAGGCTTTTCCAAAAAAAGCACAGTTGGCGCACCTGCGCGCGGCATCGCCTCGCATCGACGCATTGATGCATGAAGGCCTGTTAACGCTATCCGTGTGGATTGCGTTGCAAATTCAGCTGCGTGCCGGAACAGTCGCTCCACTATTTTCCGCGATCAGACCCCGGATGCGCCGCCGCAACACCGCTTCGCTACGCACCGTCGCCAGATCCAGATGCTCCTCCGCATGCCGCCGCGCTTCGGCGAGATGCCGTTGTGTCGCGTGCCGATCTCCCTGCAAAGCCGCGCGCAGCGCCTGCAGGCGCGGCCACAGATGCGGCGTATGCCATGACCATTCCTTCCCGGGCTCGACCGTTTCGAGCGGCTCGGACGACCGGGTGTTGAACGCACGACAGGCCGCGTCCTCTGCGGCGATCAGGCCGGCCATTTCTGCATATCCCTCGCGCACATGCGATGGTTGTTGCGATAAGGCGGATCGGAATTCGTCGGCGATGCGCGTGGCCTCTTCCCAGTCGCCGAGATTGCGCGCCGCGATGAAGCGGAACCAGTAGGCCAACAATGCGAGCGGCGTCTGCAGAGCCGCCAACGCCGCCACATCGGCCCGCGGCAGATCCTGCGCGCACACACCCTCGAAGCACAGCCCGTTGAGTTTCAAGAACAGGATGCCCTCGTCATCCTCTGGCAGATCGCGGCGCAACTGCCATAGGCGCAGACCGTCGCTGACATAGGACTTCCCCAGATGAGGCAACAGGTTGCCGATGCCCAGCCCGAGGTTGAGCGCAAGCAAGGCGATCAACGGGTCTTCCACCAGGGGCGGCAAAGGCAACCTGAGCGCAGCCGAAGCGAGGCCCGCCAGCACGAGGTTGGCCAGAGGGCCGCCCGCGCTCATCCAGGCCAATCCCTCGCGTAACGGTGTGGCGGAGGTCGGAAACGCCATCACTCCGCCCCAGTTCATGCCTTTGACCATCCGCCGCAAACGCCACGACCAGCGCGAACGCCTGCGCAGAAGTTGGAGATGGAACACGTGGATATGGCTGACCAGCATGCCGCGCGCATGTGCGAGGACGGCATGCCCGCATTCGTGAACGGCGACCAAACACGCCAACAGCACGACCACGCCGCCGATCGCGGCCAGTCCAGGCAAGGGCAGTCCTGCGATTTCGGCGAATTCTAGCAGCGCAGCGAAAGCGGTGGTGGCGCCGGCGAAAGACACGACCGCGTACAGCCCCCTTCCGAATCTGTGCCTGAACGCCTGCCATGGCGCACGCGCGGATTCGGCCTCTTCCGCTTCTTTCATCCGAATGCGCGCATCGTCAGCCGCCGCAACCTTCGAGTTTGATCCGCTGACCGAGACGCACCGAATAGCGCGGCGCTTTCAGCGCATTGGCCTTGGCCAAGTCGCCGATGCTGCAATCGTATTTGCGCGCGATCGACATCAATGTGTCGCCGCGTTCGACCCGATGCTGCCGCGTCGGCTTGCGCTTGGGCTTGTCCACGACGGCCGCTTTGCGCTCAGGCTTGCCTGCCTGCGTCGTGACGCCGCCTCCCGTGTCCTGCGCATCGGCATCGGCATCGACATCGCCTTCCACCGGTTCGATCGGCCCAACGCGAACGATGGCGCTGCGCGGATCGCTGGCGACCAGCTGCCGGGCGAGATCGGCGCGCGCGCCCTGCTGGCAATGGCGGGCATACAGCCCGGCGATCTTCATGGTCGCGTTCAAGTGGGTGCCCGCGGCGATCCAACTGTCCGCTTCGTAACGCGGATTAAGATTGCGCAGCACGCGCATGAACCCGTCGCGGGTGCCGCCGTTGCCGAGGCAGATCGTCAATTCGTAGATCGTCGCCGACCGCTCCAACCGGATCGAGGCCGGACGCGCATCGAGTTTCGGGAATTCGAGGCCGTATTCCTTCGGATGCAGGTAGAGCCATGCCGCAGCGATCACCATCGGCACGTAGTCCTTGGTTTCGGCCGGGAACTGGTTGTAGACGGTTTCGTCCCAGAAGCTGCGCCCACCGCTGCTGCGGTGGACGCGCAAGGCGCGGCCTTCGCCACCGTTGTACGCAGCAAGCCACATCTCGATGTTATTGCCCAGTTCGGCGTAACGTTCGTTGAGATAGGCCGCCGCCGCGTCGGCGGATGCGCGCGGATCGTAGCGGGTATCGAAACCGGTCCCGTCCGGGCCAAGGCCGAAGCGGCGGCCGGTCGAAGGCATGAACTGCAGCGGCCCGACCGCGCCTACGCGCGAACCCGAATGGACGCGGCCGTTGGACTCCTTGGCCATGATCCCGAACAACAGCGCTTCCGGCAGACCGTTGCGCTGGAACGCCGGGGACATCAGGTGGCGCATGTATTGGTAGTTCTCATGGCTCTGGATCAGCGACACGCGCATATCGGTCAGCCAACGGCGGATGCCGGCCTGCACCGCGGGATTCATCTGCACCATATTCACGAAGCGCTGACCATCGGGACTGAGCAGCGCCGCCGCCTCCGCCGAACGCGGCACATTGCCGGTCGGCAGTTCGGTATCGACAAAGTCCTGGCCGTCTTCGCCGTCGGCCGCGGAAGCACGCGCGTCGACATCGGATTTCAACAAGCGCTTATAAGTCGCCAGCAACTGCGACAGGGGGCAGCCCTTGAGCTTCATGCACGCGGTCAGCGCGTCCTCCATGTCCTCCAGAGCCGCATTGCTTTCGGTCATCCCAGTCGGATCGTTGTTGCCGACCGCGACCAGGGCCTGGCGATAGCGGGCTTCGGCCACGGTCATCCGGGTCTTGAGCGCTTCGATATCGCGTTCGCGCCGTGATTGCGCGAAGCTCTCGCCTGGAAGCAGCGCGGTGAGCACGACCAGTGCGAGCAAGGCGGTAGGGAGGAGCGAGACGCGGGCGAAGCGCCCAGGGCATCGCCAAAAACAGAGAACGAATCGTGACATGAACTGCAATGGCGCCGGCACAAGAGGGGGCAGGTTAGCCTCGGCGGCCCTGCTCGGCAACCCAAAGCTGGGCGCGCGCCATGTCGGATTCAGGCATCCACAGCGCCGCTGCGCCCAATCCCGCATAGAATTCGCCGACCCAATGCGAGAACCCTTCATGGATCCCATCCTGGTCGGCAAGGCCGTCACCACCGCCGCGAGCGGCAATGTCCACCTGCTACCGAAGTTCGGCAACCGCCACGGTCTGATCGCAGGCGCCACCGGCACCGGCAAGACGGTGACGCTGATGACGCTTGCCGAGGGCTTTTCACGGATCGGCGTACCTGTCTTTCTGGCCGATGTGAAAGGCGATGTCTCCGGGCTCGCCGCTGCCGGGGCCATGAACGACAAGATTCAGCAACGTCTGGCTCAGATGGGCAATCCCGAGTACCGCAACGAAGCCAATCCGGTGGTGTTCTGGGATCTCTATGGCAATCGCGGCCACCCGGTGCGCACCACGGTCAGCGAAATGGGGCCGACCCTGCTCGCCCGCATCCTCGAACTGAACGATACGCAGAGCGGCGTGCTCGATATCGTGTTCAAACTCGCCGACGATCGCGGCCTGCTCCTACTCGATCTGGAGGATCTGCGCGCCCTGCTCGGTCTGGTTTCCGAGGAACGCAAGGACATCTCGACCAGCTACGGCTTGGTCAGCACGCAATCGGTCGGCGCGATCCAGCGCGCGCTGCTGCGCCTGGAACAGGAAGGCGCCGAAATGTTCTTCGGCGAGCCTGCGCTCGAACTGAACGACCTGATGCGCACCACGACGGACGGCAAGGGCGTCGTGAATGTGCTGGCCGCCGACCAGCTCATCCTCAAACCCCGGCTGTATTCCAGTTTCCTGCTCTGGCTGCTGTCGGAGCTGTTCGAGAACCTGCCGGAAGTGGGCGATCTCGACAAACCCAAGCTCGTCTTCGTCTTCGACGAGGCCCATCTGCTGTTCGACGACGCGCCTGCGGCTCTGCAGCAAAGGATCGAACAGGTGGTGCGGATCATCCGCTCCAAGGGCGTGGGCGTGTATTTCTGTTCGCAGTTCCCCGACGACGTGCCCGACGAGATCCTGGGTCAGCTGGGCAACCGCTTCCAGCACGCATTGCGCGCGTTCACGCCACGTGATCAGAAGGCAGTGAAAACCGCGGCGGAAACCTTCGTGGCCAATCCCGAACTCGACGTGGCCAAGACCATTTCCCAGCTCGGCACCGGCGAAGCCCTGGTCTCGACGCTGCAGGACAAAGGCGTCCCGATGCCCGTGGAACGCACTTTGATCGCGCCGCCACGATGCCGCATGGGTGCGATCACCGACGCCGAACGGATGCAAGTGCGCGCAGGCAGCCCTGTCGGCGGCAAGTACGACACGCGGGTCGACCGTGATTCCGCGGCGGAAATGCTCGCGAACAAAGCCCAGGCTGCGACCGAACAGGCCAAGGCCCCGCCCGCACGCACGCGCGAGCAGGACGATGCTGAGGAAGGCGGATTCGGTCAAGCGGTGAAGGACGCCATGTTCGGCACCAAGCGCCGGCAGGGCATGATCGAAACCATGGCCAAACAAACCGCACGCACCGTCGGCAGCCAGATCGGCAGGCAGATCCTGCGCGGCGTGCTCGGCGGCATTTTTGGCGGCCGTCGCTAGTCCAGGTCGCTGACCCAGGTCGCAGCCCGGATCGACGGCCCGCATCGCTGCATCGCTCTCATCCCATTCCTCCCAACGAGACCCGACCATGAATCCAAGGAAGTCCCCTGCACCGTTGTGGTTCGCCCTGTCGATCACATTGTCTTTCGTGCTGTTCGCCGCAGGCTGCAAACCCGACACGCCCGAAGCGGAACCGCAAGCCGACACCGCCGTTGACGCACCCGCCGAAGCTCCGCCGGACATGGTCGCCGCCCCCACCGGCGCCGCGCAGGCGCCTGCGATCGATGACAAGGTCGTCGTGCCGCCGCCGATGCCCGCGCCAGCGCCCGGCACCGACGCGATCGTCGTCGAGAACCACGCCACGCCGGTCGACGCCGCTCCGAGCTTCGATGCGAAAGCCTTCGCTGGTCGCTACGCCTCCGGCAAGACCGCGCTCGACGTGACCTCCGAAGGCACCTTCCTGCTCGACGACAACGGCA
>SSEV01000003.1 GCA_008015095.1 Lysobacteraceae bacterium
CCCGAAGCCGCTGTTGCCGCTGGCGCGCGAATACGCCGCCTTGCGTTATTCCAAACGTGGCGCCAACGAACCGCTGCCGCTGAAACGTGGCGGCGTGCGTTTCGGTCTGCACGCGAAGTTATGGGTGCCGATCACGCCGATCCGATCGTCGATCACCAATGATTTCGCGTGCAGACCGAAACGCACGCCGCCACGTTTCAGCGGCAGCGGTTCGTTGGCGCCACGTTTGGAATAACGCAAGGCGGCGTATTCGCGCGCCAGCGGCAACAGCGGCTTCGGGCGTCCCGAACTCGGCGAACCAACCAGTCCGACTTCACCGCTTCCGAGCATGCCGCTACCGGCCGTGCCGCTGCCCGAACCTTCGCTGCCGCGGAGGACGACCGTCGTCGCGCTGCGTTGGGCTTTGTCTGCTTCCGTGCCGGAGGCTCCATCACGCACCACGGCGGTGCCATCGGCGCGCCATTCGATTTCAACCGTACCCGTGGCCTCCAGATCGATCGGCGCATCCTGCGGGAAAGGCTTGAATTCGTAGATCTCGAATTTGAAATCGCGCAGATAGCGGCGCTTGTATTTGTAGGAAAGCGCATACGGAATGAAAGCGTCGGTCGCGGCAAGACTATTGGTCGAAACGATCACCCGCGGCGGACGGTCGCGCTGTTGCAATTCGCGGAATAAACGCTGGGCGGGATCGGACAACACCAGATACGGCGTTTGCAACAACACTCTGTGCTGCGCCGAGCCGATCAGGTCGCGCAGCCCCAACGACGAGCGTGCGGTATCGTCGGCGAGACGACGGTGTTTCTCGGGCGGGTCGGCGATGAAACGGATTTCGCGCACCGCGATCGCGGCGTCGACCAGACGGCTGCGCACCAACCCGGGATCGTCGGCGTCGCGACTGATCGCATCGATCCGTCTCGGTTGCTCGGGCTCCGGATGCGCCAAGGCAGGCACGCCCGAGCGCAATACCTGGCGGCCGACGTCGGAGAGCCGGGTCAAGGGCGTGCTCCGCGGCGCATGCCAGAACGCTTCGAAATTTCCGGACATCTCGCCGACCGCGGGCCCCGCCACCAGTACGTCGCGATCACGGAAGTTGTAGCGCGTGTCCCAATCGTAATAGTCGTTCTGGTAATTGCGCCCGCCGGTGATCGCAACCAGCCCGTCCACGAGCAACAGTTTGTTGTGCATGCGCTGGTTCAAGCGCCGCCAGCAACAGGCCGAAGCGAAGGCGTACATGGGATAGCTGATTCGCGCACGACCGAGAACCGGGTTGTACACCCGCATTTCGAAATTGACGTGAGCGCCGGCCAACGCCGCCAGGGTGTCGACGCGTTTGAGCGCGGACAGTTGGTCGACCAACACGCGCACTTTCACCCCGCGCCGCGCCGCAGCGAACAATTCGTCCAGGATCAGATGGCCGGCATCGTCCTCATCGAAGATGTACGTTTGCAGATCGATGCTGCGGGTCGCGCTGCGGATCAGGTCGAGTCTGGCCAGCAACGCGTCCTGGCCGTAGTCGAGGATCAGCGCGTAGTGCTGCGGAACGGCCGCGGCTGACGCCGACGCATCAGCCGATGCGTTCGCCGAAGAAACGGCTTGCGGAACGGTTCGAGGCGCTGGCTCGGCGACGAATGCCGCATCTCGGCGCGGCGGATCCTCTGGCGGCGGATCCTCTGGCGACGAATCGGATGACGGCGCCGGATTGACCGCAATCGAAGCGCCCGCCGCGCGCAGACCAAGGTCGCGCAACGGCGACGGCCGCGCGCAGGCGTCGGCCTGATCGCATACGATCTGCATGCTGCGCGCATCGGCCACCAATGCGTCTACTTGCGCCTGTTCGCGCACCGAAAGCCCGGAGCAGGCGGCCTGAGTCAGCGCGAAGGCGGTCAGCAGCAGCGCGCACGCGCGATTCATGGTCCGCGCTCCGCACGCCCGGCAGCGAGCGCATCCGCCTTGACCGGGGTCTTGTCGGCATCGCGTTGCATAGCGTTTTCACGTGCGCGCAGGCGGAGTACGAAACGTACGCGATCGGACACCGCAAGCACCCAACGGTCGACGCCATAATCGCTGCGCCGTACGCTGCCGCTGGCGACGGATTCGCAATCCAGCGCAGGCCGCGCGCATTCGCCTGGCGCGATCGAGAAGGTTTCATGGCGGCGAATGCCGCGGATGGTGAGATAACCGCCGAGCTTTCCGCCTTCGACGAGCATGCGCGCCGGAAACGGATCCGATACGAATTCGACATCCGGAAATCGATCGGCCTCGAAAAATCCCTTGCCGCGGGTCATCGCGGTGTAGCTGGGATGGTCGACGATTTCCACGTCGCGTGCGGACATCACCAGGCGCGCGCGCCGGTGGTCATCCGGCAATGTCTCCAATTCGCCGTGATGTCGCGGAAAACGCCCATGCAAGGACTGGCCCCATCGGGTCTTGAGGGTGAACCCGATTTGCGTGGCCCCGCTATCGATCTCGGCGGCCGTCGCGGCCCCGACCAGACTGCCGAGCGTACAGAACAACATCGCGGTCGCGAGGCAACCGCGATTCACGGCCACCAGAAGGCGGTGAGCCGGGCGACGCCGGGCTCGACGGCGGCGTCGGTGGGAAAATCCAGCACCGCGATACTGCCTGGCGGCATGCCCCGGTATTCACCGGACTGGCCGCTGTGCATCAGCGCAACCAATCGCTCCAAGCCCGGGTTATGCCCGACCAGCAACAGGCGTTCGGCTTCACGGTGTTCGTCCACCAACGAAGCCAATGCGCCCGGCGTGGCTTCGTAGATCTGTTCGACCAGACGCTGCTCGACGTAACCGATATTGCCGAGCACGGCCTCCAGGGTTTCGCGGGTTCGCCGCGCGGGGGAGCAAAGGACGCGATCGGGCACTAGGCCTTGTTCGGACAACCAGCGCCCGGCCGCTTCGGCCTCGGCCAGTCCTTCCGCGGAGAGGGCGCGGTCGACATCGGCCTGACCGCTCCCGGCAGGTTCCGCATGAGCGTGACGCAACAGAATCAGGGTACGCATAGCGGCTCGGTAGGGAGTTCAGACCGCAGCTTATCGCGAACCGGCGCGCCTGCGCAGCGTTGCGCGCGCGGCATTCGCTAAGAACTCTGAACGACGCAGAGGTTTCGCGCGCTCCTACGTATCTTGCGGCAGCCGGCGCAGCGCCTCGCGAAAGAAGATGCGATCGGCCGGAGGCAATTCGCGCAGTCGGCGCCTCAGCCTCGATGCGGCTTGTCCCGCGGCCCCAAGGTCGCCCTCGTAAGCCTGATACCACGCCAGTTCCAGCAGCAGGTTGGCGCGCTGCAACGCATCGACCTGCACTCGACCGGCATCGACATCGGCCTGCAGGGCCATCGCCAGATCGAGCCAGCGCGGATACGGGGCGCGCAATTGGATCGGCGCGGTGAGGGCATGGAAATGCGCTGGCGACATCACCGGCCAGCGCCTGAATTGCGTGCTGTCGGGGTGCACCGCTTCGGAACCGCCATTACGCACCATCCGCAAGAGGTAGATCGCATTCCAGAATCCGCCGCCGACCGCATGCCGTTCGCGCAACCACGCCGCTAACGCGATCCAAGCCAGCGCGGGATGTTCGCCTTCGACGTTGAGGTCGAGCCCGCAACGCGAGAACAACCAGAGGGACCAGCCCAGATTGCTCGCCGCCGACGCCGCGGCGTCGAACAGCTCGGCTTCGTTGGCCAGCGCAAGCGCCTGTCGGTAGTAACCCAGGGCGGCGCGTGCGGCGGCCGTGCGTTCGTCGTGGCCGAGTTGGTTGTCCAAGGCATGCGCGCGATGGATCAGCGCCTGCAAGTTGGCGTATTCGCTGCGCACGCGCGGGTGATAACGGAACAGGCCGGTCCAGCGTGGATCCTCCGCCGCATCGCGCAGGATCTGTCGCGCGGCCATCGCATCGCGGCCGGCATAGGCGCACCAGGCGCGCACGATGGCCGCCATCGCGCCCAACCACGCATGTTCGGGAGCCTGCTCATCGTGCCAATGCCGATCGAGTTCGGTCAGAACCGCGCGCGCGGCGTCGGCATTGCCCGCGCGTCGCCACACCATCGCCTGCTGCAGCAAGGCCAGGGCGCGTAGCCAATCGTTGGGCGCCAGCGACTGGGCGCGGCGATAACCGGCCAGGGCGCCCTGCCCGCCATCGACGATCAGGCGTCCATCGAGCATATCGCGCCGCGCATCGGCCCAGGCATGCCAATACGCCGGACTGGCGCGCCCCGATTCCGACAACCCCAGCAAGCCCATTTCGGGGACACCCATCATCTCCAGGCTTTCCCCGGAAGCGGAACGCCCCAGCCAAGCGGTGACCTCGCCTGGTTCCATCGGCCGACCTTGCAACAGAATCCGCAAACGCTCCGCCTCGCCCGGCGCCAACCAGAACGGTCCGCGATTGCGTCCGCTCAGGGTGAGCAGCTCCGGGGCCCGGCCACGATCCTTGCCCCAGCCCACGCGCAAACCCCAGCGCGCGAAATCGGCATAGGCGCGACTGACCACCATGCGCAGATTGCGGGTACCCGGAAACCGCTCGCGCAACTGGCTTTCGCGCACCCAGCCCGAGCCATCCC
This sequence comes from Lysobacteraceae bacterium, assembly GCA_008015095.1. Taxonomy (GTDB): domain Bacteria; phylum Pseudomonadota; class Gammaproteobacteria; order Xanthomonadales; family Xanthomonadaceae; genus Lysobacter_I. The sequence continues at coordinate 4,573 of SSEV01000003.1, forward strand.
CAGTGCGTGCGGCCATCCACAGGCTCAGCAGCAGCCAAAGCGATTGCAGCCGTGCTGGCCGGCCATCGACCCGCAAAGGGGCATGCAGTTCGATCTCGATCTGGGGACGCCGGGTTTGTTCGCGCATCGCCACAGTCTGGCATGCATGCGCCGATGAGGTGACAGCTGTTACGATCGTGACATTCGCGACGCTGCAGCGACTTGGATGGTCCAGAGCCCGCCTCCAGACTGCGTCGCACCCTTGTATGGAGATCTCTGATGCGACTGTCCCGCGTCTGCCTGATGTGTTTGGTTCTGATGTTCGTCGCTACCTCGACCTGGGCCCCACGGATCTGGGCTTTGGACAAGTCCGCTGTCGCCGCGCCCATCGAGGCTCGGTTCGTCGGTTACGGACACGCGGGAACTTGGCTGGTGAAACACCACAACGCCGACGCGCAGATCGTGCACAACCCCGCTTTCGCCACGAAGGCGCAATCGCCAGCCTCCACCTTCAAGATACTGGTGGCGCTGATCGCCCTGGAAACCGGCGCGTTACGCAGTGCGGACGAGATCGTGCCTTGGAATGGCCGCGCCTATCCCAAGCATCGCGAGTGGCAGGCGGACATGGCGCTCAAGCGCGCGATGGAGACCTCCAGCGAAAGTTATTTCGGGGTCTTGGCCAACCGCATCGGCCGCGAACGCTTGGCCGAATGGGTGGCGCGCGTGGGTTACGGTAACGGCCGCATCGGCAACGATCCACCCAACGTCTGGCACGACAGCGTGTTGACCGTGACCGCCATGCAGCAATTGAATTTCATCGATCGTCTGCGTCTAGGCAGACTCCCGTTCCGTATCGAGCACATCGGGACGGTGAAATCGGCGCTGCTGCGGGAACAGGCCGACGGTCGCAGCCTCTACGCCAAGACCGGTACCCATTTCGACGGGGAAAACACCGGCAACGCCTGGTGGATCGGGTGGGTCGAAGGTAAAGGGCGGGCCACCACTTTCGTGCTCGGCATCGAGCTCAAGACTTCCGATGATCGGGACCAGCGCATCGCCCTGGGCAAGTCGCTGTTGCGCGATAGCGGGGCATGGTCGGCCCCCTGATCGGCATCGCGCTTTCGCCGCGATCAGCCTTTCTTGACCCACTTCAATAGCGGCGCCCAGTCTTCCTGATGCTCGCGCACCTGCTGCGAGTGATAGTCGAACAAGCTACGGCCCAGACCGACCAGCATCACATAGGCCTGGCTGTCGCGCAGCTGGGCGATCAATGGGTAGGGCCACTGCTGGAGCAGATCCATCGCCTGCTGCGAGGCATTGGTCCAGGGACGGAGGCGGTTACCGACCAAGCCTACCCGCAATTGCCCGCGTCGCACCCGCGGGTGCTTGGCCAAGGCGTTCAGGAAGGGCACGGTCGCGTCGATGTCCAGCGTGGACGGCAGCACCGGCACCACCAGGGCGTCGCTGATTTCGAGGAAGGCTTCTAGGCTGTCCGCAGTGGAGCCGGCCGGGGCGTCGATGATCACGCGCTGGGTGTCTTCGGGTAACGCCTTCGCCCACTGCTTGCGGGTTCCGTCCAGAGGCAACACCGCGCTCTCTAATTCGGCCCGGCGCTGGGCCCATCGGGTCGAAGAGCCTTGCGGGTCGGCATCGACCAGGACGGTGCGGTGACCATCCAATGCGGCCTGGGCGGCAAGATGGGTGGCGATCGTGGTCTTGCCCACGCCGCCCTTCGAACTGGCGACCAGAACCGTTTTCATCGGCACCTCCGCAGTCAAGAGCCCGCAGCTTATCACCGGCCGGGGTCGGTCGACGCACTTGGTCTCAGCGCCCGGTGGGACGACAAAGTCGCCATAGCATGTCTCCCCGGCGATCGGCCCGGCTCTGCTATCGTCTGCCGCCTATACAAGCTTTCCAATTGCGGGCGTTCTGACGGACCATGACCGGATTGCAGGACCTGGTGGCGCTGATCCGCGCCGATACCCCCCTGATCGTGATCGAGACCCCGGACGAGCCCCGTGTGGTGGAGCTGTTCCGGCAGTCGCTGATGCACGTGTGGCGCGCGCTGTTCCGCTGGTCGATCACCGAGGGGCTGCGTCGGATCGACATGGACCGCGAGGATGCGGCCGACGTGGCCCCGGATGCCAGCGCCACGCTGCAGGCGATCTATCGCCACGATCAGCGCGGGGTCTTCCTGCTGCTGGATTTCGCTCCTTACCTGAAATACGCCGGCACCCAGCGCCAGATGCGCGACATCCTGCAACGGCGCAACTGCCTGCCGCATGTGCTGGTGCTGGTCGGCAACAAAGTCGAGCTGCCTTCCGACCTCGACACTTTCGCTGTGCGTTACCGCCCGCATCTGCCCAACAGCGACGCGCTGCTGAAACTGGTCAAGGACGAAGCCGCCGCGTACGCCCGCGAACATGGCGGCAAGCGGGTCGAAGTCGACCCCGAAGCGGTGAAGCAGATCGTGCGCAACCTGCGCGGCCTGTCCGAAACCGACGCGCGCCGCATCGCGCGCCATCTGATCTTCCGCGACGGTGTGCTCGGCCCCGAGGATCTGCCCGAGCTGGCCAAGCTCAAGTTCGAGCTGATCAATCGCAGCGGCCATCTGCACTACGAATTCGATCCGGTGAAACTCGATCACGTGATCGGCGCCAAACGGGTCAAACGCTGGATCGAACTGCGCCGAGCGGCCTTCGTCGAAGGGCATGCGCCACCGGGGCTGGATCCGCCAAAGGGCGTGCTGCTGTTAGGCGTGCAGGGGTGCGGCAAATCGATGCTGGCCAAGGCGATCGCCGCAGGCTTCGGCGTGCCGCTGCTGCGTCTGGATTTCGGCGCGCTCTACAACAAGTACCATGGCGAAACTGAGAAGAATCTGCGCGAAGCGCTGTCTTCGGCAGAGCAACTCGCGCCCTGCGTGCTGTGGATCGACGAGATCGAGAAAGGCCTGGCCAGCTCCGGCAGCGGCGAGGATGGCGGCGTTTCGCGCCGCATCCTCGGCAGCTTCCTGACCTGGATGGCCGAACGCAGGGCGCAGGTGTTCATGGTCGCCACCGCCAACCAGGTGCACGAACTTCCGGCCGAACTGTTGCGCAAGGGCCGCTTCGACGAGATCTTCTTCGTCGACCTGCCCGACATCGGCGCGCGCGCCGAACTGTTCGTCCAACATCTGCAGCGCCGCAATATCGACACTGCCGGTTTCGATCTGGCCGCGCTCGCCGCCGCGTCGGAAGGATTTTCCGGCGCCGAAATCGAACAGGCCATCGTCGCCGCGCTCTATGCCGCATACGCCGCGACCCACCCGCTCAGCGATTTCCAATTGCGCGCCGAACTGAAGAACACCCGCCCGCTCTCGGTGCTGATGGCCGAACAGGTCGAAGCCCTGCGCGAATGGGCTTCGGCGCGAACGGCGCCGGCGGATTGAACCGACGGATTGAACCGACGGATTAAACCGGCGGATTAAACCGGCGGATTAAACCGGCGGATCGAACTCGTTCGGAGCTGTTGCCGCCACGCTTCACGGCTGAGGCGGCCTAGTTCTCACGTATCGTGACTCCTGCCATCGCCCACCACGCTGAAAGACCGCGGATCGAGGCGAAGGGGAGATGGCCGAGTTCCATTCGGGCTTGCGTTGGCTCGGATGAGGTGACGGAAATGACCGCATGTTCAGGGTTCGCACGCTTGCCGTTCGCGCTCGGGCTCGTTCTGCCTGCCGCGTTCATCGGCTGCACCGGCACTATCGTGTCGCCGCCTTCGGTGCCGTCGACCGCCAACAGTACGCCCTGCCCCACGATTCCTCCGGTCGCGCGCACGGGTTGCCCGGGCATCTCGATCCCGAACCCCGTCCTGACCTGTGGAGGCGACGGCACCATGAGCGTCGCCACCAGTCCCGTCGGTTCCGGGGGCACGCGTTTCATCATGCGTTTGAGGGACGACAGTGTTCTCACCGGCACGGTCACGCCGTACAACGGCTTTTGCGCGCCGGGTATTCCGATCGGGGTGCGCATCGCGCTCGGCGTGGTCTACACCGGGGACCAGGGCACCGAGCCCGCCGCCGGAGGCGGAACGGTTCCCTGCATCGTCACTTCGCGCGCGCAGTTCACCCAGTACTCGACTTCGGACCCGGTGCTGAGCATCGGCGAGGACGCGATCAAAGGCGAGTTGCACGCCATGCTCGATCGCGCGGTGATCAACAGCGTTTTCGGCACGCCGGGTTCGCCGGCCCTGCCGGGCCGCTGCGCGCGCTGGAGACCGATGTAGCACGACAGATCGCGTCCGCTCCGCCACCGTTTGCTGCGCGGCCCGCCAGAACCCTCCGATCCATCCTATGATCCGGCATCACCTGAGGATGCCGCCATGCACGCCACGATCGAGGCCGAACGCGACATCGCAGCGGTCGTCACCGAGCTCTACACCTTGATTTCGGGCCCCGCGGGCTTCGCGCGCGACTGGAAGCGGCAGTCGGAATTGTTCCTGCCCGGCGCGCGCATGATCCGCACCTCGGTCGATGCCGAGGGCCGGCCGCAGGCGCTGGCGATGACGGTCGAGGACTATCCGGACAACTTCCGGCAGAAGATCGGCGACAACGCGTTCTACGAAGCGCAGACGCACTGCATCACCGAAGTCTTCGGCAATATCGCGCACGCGTTCAGCGCATACGAGGCCTGGGCCGACGCCGAGCGCACGCGCTTCATCAAGCGCGGGATCAACAGCATCCAGCTCTACAACGACGGCCGCTCGTGGAAGGTGGTCAACATGATCTGGGACGACGAACGGCCCGGGCTGACGATGCCAGCGAAGTACAAGGGCGGCTGCTGACGTTCCGGTCGTCTCTCGGCGAGTCCAGAACAAATCCAGCAAATCCAAAATCCAAATCCAGGACACCCAAATCCAAATCCAGGACACCCACATCATGCAGCGCTTGGAGCGGCGCAGGCCTGTGCTTATGGCCTGCGCCGCGACGGCTTGTTCGGCGCTCCTATCAGACAAATCCATTCAGACAGATCGACGCGTCTCGCCGTCCGAGAGCCGCATTCACTGCCTGGGCAGCGGCGGCGGCAGCGGCCCGCCTTGGCGCTCGTCCAGCCAACGGCCGACGGTCCTGCCCATGCGCGCGATCATCAGCATGTTGAAGAAGTGCATCAGGCCCAGCACCAGCAAGCTGACGCCCACGCGCGAAGCGACTTCGACGATCATGTTGACGTGACCTGCTGTCCAGAAGCGCAGCCGGAAGCAAATGAAGCCCAGGTTGACCAGATAGAAACCGATCACCAGCAACCGGTTGGTCGAACGGGCCAGTTCCTCGTCCTGGCCGAAGCACCGGATCAGGAAGGTCTCTCCGGTGCTGGAAAGGGCTCTGGCGACCCAGACCGTCAAGGCGATCGAAATGGCCAGATACAGGGCGTAGGCGAGATTGAGCGTCGCGGGATTGAGCGTCGCGAGATCTTGGGTCGCGGGCATGGGCAGAACTCCGGTTGGGAACTGCCCTGCATCGTCCATGCGCAGGTCGGGGTTATCTTCCGTTTTGATCGTTTCGGAATACGTTTCCGTTGCGCCCTGCCGGATCAATGGGTTGGGAATATCCGGAATGATCGATCCGGAGATCGAGAATTGCTTGGCGGCGCCGCTCGACGCGAGATATCGCCGGCGGCTTCATTCGACACAGCCTGTTCATCCGGCCGAGGACTTCTCCAACTGTCGCTTGCGGTACTCCCCTGGAACCACGCCGACCTCGTCCTTGAAGGCCACGTAGAACGTGGATTGCGAGCCGAAACCGACCGACAGCCCGACCGACAATATTGAGGCCCGCGGCTCATCGATCAGCATTCGCCGGGCCGCAGCGACGCGTTGTTGACGCACGTAACGCGAGAAGCCGATGCCGAAGCGGGTGTTGATCAGTTCGGAAAGCTGATGCGGACTCAACTCGACCAGGCCGGCGAGCTTGGCCAGGCTGAGGGTCTCGTCGCGATAGACGTGCTCGTCCTCGAACAATCGGCGCAGGCGTTCGAGCGCGTGATCGACATCGATCTTGCCGAGCGTGGACTGGGCGTAACTCGCGGCGACCGCTTCGCGGGTCTTGTTCACCAGATCCGGAACCACCCACAGCAGCCACCCGACCAATGCGAACCCGAGCGCGATCTGCGTCGCATAGATCAGTGCGTATCGCGCCCAGTCGACCCGTTCCGGCGTCAGCCATCCGGTCACGGCGACGATCATGCCCATCGCCCCGAACAAGGCGACGACCGGCAGTTCGATCCGGAACCAGCGCCGCGTCGCACGCAAGCGGTACAACAGCACGGCCAGATGCATCGCGAAACCGGCGCCCATGGTCAGCGACAGCGGAATGGCCCAGGCCGGCGGAGTCAATGTGGCCAGTGCGATCACTCCGACCAGCATCAGGGCCTCACCCCGATGCGGCGCGTCATCTGGACGCAACAAACCGCGCAGCAGCATGTAGAAAGCAAAACTCTGCAGGAACAGTCCTACGCCATAGGCGCGCGGCGGGACCGCGGCGGGGTCGAGCCGCGCCAACCCGAGGTGTTGCCAGGCGGTGAACGCCAAACCGGCCAACATCGCGTAACCGGCGAATGTCGCGGTCCACGGCAACGCCAGTCCGCGCCAAACGGTGGCGAACGCGAGCGCGAGCAGGGCCGCCATCCCGATCGAAAATCCGGTCAAGGCGGGTAACAGTTCGTTCATCCTTTCTCCTCTTGCGTCGCCACCGGCGTCATCGATTGCGCACAGACGATCATCGCAACCATCGGGCATGGGAGAACAGTAGAGAACGCCCGACCTTCGCATAGGCGGGCGTCAGGCAGGAAGCGTCTCAGCGATACACCTCGACCTCGCGCCACGAGACCCACGATGGGCTACTGAGAGTGCGGATTTCGAGACGACGGATGTCGTTGTTGCGCCAGAGATCGGCGATCTCGAAAGCCTGGTTGTCGCAGGTATTGCCGGCGTAGACCGCCATTTTGCTGAGATCGGCAGACCCTCCTGCGCCGCCCCAGATTTCGTGCACGGTAGTCGCGCACGCGGGATATTGCGACGGCGTCAGGCGGATCCTGCCGATGCCGACGCCGCGCGGGAATTCGTACCAAAGCGTCTGCGCGGCGAATCCCCCAGCCTGCCAAGCCGTGCCCGGATTGTCGTCGAAGGCGAAGCCGACGCTGGATGCGCCCGCGCTGGCGCCGGCATTGGTGGGGCGCAGTTTCCGCGCGGCGCAGGTGGCGCGCCCGGTCAGGCAGGCGCCGATCGACTGGAGTTTTCCACGGATGTTTCTGGTGGATTGCGTATCGGTCAGCCACTCGGCGCCGACCCAGGATTCGGTCGGCGTGTTGAGGGACTGATGATAGAAATTGAACAGAGCGATCACTTTCTGCTCGTTTTCAGCCAGCAACAGCATGTTGTCGTAGGCCGCGTTCATGAAATCCTTCGCGTCGGCCGACACGACAGTGTTGATCGTGGCCTGGGTGCCGGCCGGCACCATGTAGAACGCCTGCGGGAACATCGCCACCCGCTGCGCGGCCGTGGTTTTGGCGATAATGGCATTGAGATAGCCGGAGATCCGGTGATGCCCGCCGGAGCCATTGGCGTTGCACTGGTCGTATCGGAACGGCCCGCTACTGCCATGCTGTTGCGGATAACAATTGAACCCCACCCAATCGGCGCGCGCGAATCCCGGCCAACGATTGGTGGTGAACGCCAGGTAGCTGTAATCGATGAATACCGGAATCGCACGGCCACGCGCGGCGATGCGCTGCTTCAGAAAATCGAGTTTCTGATCGAAACCGATCAATTCCTGATCGGCATGCACATCGGGCTCGTCCATGATCACGATCGCCGCCATGCGCGCGCCGTGCCGATCGAGCAAGGCATCCATCCCCGCGTTGACCCAGGCGGTCGCATAAGGCGTGTTCGGATCGAAGAAGATGTCGTACATGTCGACAACCAGCTTGGTATCCGCACGACCGAGCGCATTGAGCTGCGCGATCTTGTTATCGACCTGCCAGACGCGGGTCCAGGCGAGGTTGCTATGCGCGGCGACGGCTGCGGTGACGTTATAGGGCCGAGGATCGGATACGGTCGGCGTCGGGTCCGGCTGGTGGTCAATGCCCCCATCGCCGAAATAGCCGTAATACCGCAGATCGGCATTGTTGGCGCGCGCGGATTGCGCCGAGAACACCTGGATTTCGCGCCAGGCGACCCACGACGGGCCGCTGTCAGTGCGGATGCGGATGAATCGGGTATTCGCGGCGATCGGCACGACATCCACCTGAAAGTCGGCGAACACCTTGCTGACCGTGCGCAACGGCGTCAGCGATTGCGCGTTGTCGCCGATCAATACGGTATGCGTGGCGGTCCCGGCGGGCGATTGCAGGGCCGTCAGACGCAAGCTGCAGACCGGCCGTACCGCGCCGAGATCGATCTGGATCCATTGCACGGGGAAACCACCCGCGTTCCAGAACGTCCCGGTGTTGCCATCGACCACGTTCGCGGGTGGCGAGCCCGGGTAGGCGCCGGAAGCGCTGACCTGCGTCGCGCCGACCGCGATCGGCCTGTCGCAGGCCGAGGCAGCGAACGACACCATCGCCGCCATCAGTCCCAACGCCGTCATCCATCCGACCATCGACTTTTTCATCGCGCGCTCCTTGCTTCTGGATTGATGCTTCTGGATTCGATGCTCCGGGACTCGGCCTGCAGCCGCCAAAGCGCAACGCCGGGGATGAATCTAGCAAACCTGCGCATCCGCCGACGTATCCATTTGCCACGACCACGTCCCGAGCAAGCGCCCCATCCTGGGGCGCGCCGGTTCGCGCGTCAGGCCACACGCTTGCGCGGCAGGAAGTCCGGCTTGCGCAACAACGCCGCGGTGATCAGCGAGACCAGTACGCCGACCGGAAAAATCTCGGTGAAGGTCATCGGCATCCGGAACAGCGGTTTGTCGTACTGAACCCGAAAACTTTCCATTTCGGCGGCGACCTTGGCCAGCTCGGCGGCAGAGGCCCCTGCGGCCTTGCGCTCCTCGACCACGTGCTTGGCGTACTCGCCCATGTAGTCCATGCCGGTGACCGCCAAGGCGGCTTCCCAGGCCAGGACATAGAACACGCCCGCGACGAGGCTGATGCCCAACCCCATGCCGAAGGCGGGCCAGAACCGGATCACCCCGCCACGGTCGTAGTCGCGGTAACGCTTGACCCCGACGAAGATCGCGCTCAACGCGATCAGCATGCTGGTATAGCCCAGCACCATCCCGACCGCCATCGGCGGCGGATCATCGGCCATGGTGACCGTGGTTCCGAACAGGATGCTGCCCACAATCAGGCCAGCGACCGTTCCCCACAGCAGAATCGTCTTCAACATTGCGGTGTCCTCTTGTCGGTGTGCGGAGGCGCTATTGACCGGGGGCGTCGTGCGCGAGGCAATCGCCCGAATGGGTGATTACGGCGAAATCACCCGCAACCACGACCTTCAGGGCAGGGGTGGAGGCCATCATCACGGCACCAGCCCCAGCTCGCGGGCTTTGCGGAGGGCATCGGTGCGGCGTTTGGCGTCCAGCTTCTCGAACAAGCGCGCCAGATGCGTCTTGACCGTATTGGGCGAGACATCGAGACGCCGGGCGATCTCCTTATTCGAGCGCCCGGCGGCGACTTCTCTCAACACCTCCAGCTCGCGATCGCTGATGCCCAGCGCGGCCTGCGCCTGCGGATTGCCATCGAAGGGGCGTCGCTCGACGCCCCCGAGCGCTCGCGCGCCGATGTAGACCCCGAGGGTGAGGAAGCCGGCCGCGATCAGGAAAACGTAGATGTCATCGGAATGCCCGAGCGCCAGGCGACGGTAGTCCAGCCACTGCAACGCCAGCGTGCCGACAGCAAGCAACAGGCCGTAGACGATGAGGCGTTTCCAGATGTGTAGATCTCGCATCCACCCTCCGCGCCCAGGCCGCATCGCGGGGGCGGAGGATGCCGTCCGCCTGGGCGCGGCATCAGTGTATCGCCGGGCAGGCGGCTCGCTGCTGGCGATCCGCGCCTGATCAAGCGCTACGCTGCCACGTGACCGCCCTGCTCGATCAGGTCGATGCCGCAACGCAATTCCTCCAGCCACGCCAGAAAGGCCGGAATCGTGCGCCGGTCCATCGGCAGGCCGTGCTGCGGCACGATCATCTCAGGGTCGAGCCGACGCACCATCGCAGCCCAGATCCGGGTCACCCGGTTCGACCCCATGTATCGTCGATGAAAGCCTTCCATGGCGCCGACATGCGATGCGAATTCCTCCACCGGCGCGAAATCCGTCCCGTGGGTGATCATCGACGACCCGACGTCGCCGGAAAACAGGATGCGGCTCACCGGGTCGAAGAAACTGAAATTACCGACCGAATGCAGGAAGTGCGCCGGCAAAGCCCGCAACGCCGTAGCGCCGAGCGGAACCACGCCGCCTTCGTCCGGCAACAACAAATAGCGGTCGCCGCCGATTTTCCCTGCCTGGTAGTGCGACACGCTGTGCGGCACGAAGCGTCCCCACAACCGCGAACAGGCGACGCGCGCCGGGGTATTGGTGAGCCAACGGTCGACTGCGCCGATGATGTCGGGATCCTGGTGCGATGCGAGGATCCAAACGATCTGCTGCAACCTCACAAACGGGGTCACCGCCAACCACAACGGGGTATAGAGCAAGTCGCCGCCAGGATCGAGCAGCGCCGCTTCGTTCCCATCTTGGATCAGGAACTGGTTGGCCTGGACCCCATCGTCGCCCTGCACAAGATCGTTGAATACGATACAGCGGTGCGCGCCGTTATCGAACAAGATCGTGGACATCGCATGACCTCTTGCTGGTTCGGAAATATGCCGGCCGTTTTGCGGCCTGCCTCTATCTACGCTCCGGACGATGAAAAACGAATTGACGCAAATCATTTATTCGCGAGATTTGGTCTCGCCGCTTTGTGATTAGCGCTTGTTGCGACGCAACAAGAATCAAGGCCCTCCTTTGGATACCTGTCCTTTCGAAGACACGCCCTTTGAAGGCATGTCCCTTGAATACGTGCCTTTTGGATACATGCGCTTTGAATCCATGCGTTTTATCGATCCGGCGATGTGAAGTTTGCATCGTCGGATCAACACACGGGCCAGTGATGGCCCCTTCGCGACCGGCGCAAAGCGCCGGATCGCGGGCTTCGATTGCGGACATGCGCCGAGATCGAAGCCGCAGACGTTTGAGCAGGATGTTCAAACGTCTGCTGGCCGAATCAATAAATACATGATCACCGCCACCGATGGCCGCGACGCCCGTGCGTCGGAGCGCTATCCGGCCATCGCGCTTATCCGATCGGCAATCGCGCCCACAACGGCAAGGTCGCCAGCGACAACAACACCCCGCATCCAACCAGTGCGGCGGCGAGGCGGGGAGCCAGTCCATGCGTGATCGCCAACGCGCCTGCGGTCACCATCGCCGGCATCGCCGATTCGAAGACCGCGACACGCGCCATCGCGCCCTGCAGTCCCAATAACCACGTCAGCGGCCAGGCCAGCGCCGGCATCACGGCCAACTTGAGGATCAGGCCGGCCGCCAGCGGTGCGAGCTCTTCCCTCGGCAGACTCAAGCGCACCGACCATCCCACGCTCAGCATCGCCAGCGGCAACAGCGCATCCGACAGCACGCGCAACACGGTCGCGAACGGCAACGGTGGCGCAGCGGGCATCAGCGCGAACGCGATGATCAACGCCCATAGCGGAGGGAACTTCAACACGCGGACCAGCATCGCGCGCGCGTCTGGCGTGCGCGCCGTTTCGCGCATGCCCGCGTTGGTATCTGAGGTCGCGGAGGCAGGCGCGCCATAGCGCGCCAATACCCACAAACCGAAGGTCGACAGGATCAAAAAGGCGCCGAGCTGATCGTAGATCACCGCATACGGCAACGCGTCTTCGCCTAGCAAGGCGCGGGTCAGCGGATAACCGAGGAAACTGGTATTGCCCAACGCCACGGTCAACAACAACACCGCGCGCTCATCGTCGCGAAACCGCCCCACGCGCGCGATCCAGGACACCAGCGGTACCGTAGCGGCCAGCAGTAACCAGGGAATGGCCGCCACCGCGAACAACGCCGGCTGCGGATCGAGCTTTGGCACATACCGCAACACCGACGCAGGCAGACACACATACAGCACCAACGCGTTGAGCGTGCGCGCGGCGCCTTGCGGTGCGATGCGCAAACGCCCCAGCGCATAGCCCAGGGCGAGCATCGCGAGAATCAGGGCATAGGCGTCGACAGCCATCGCGGCAGCATCGGTCCGGTCAGCGCGCGTCCGCGCTGCAGGCGGGCTCGCTGACGCGCTCGTCCGACCAGTCGGCGGGCGGCTCCAGGACCATGCCGGCGGCCAAGAGGTGTTCGCGCATCAGCGCCTCTTCGCCGAGTTCGGGGTGCGCACGCAGGATCGCAGCGAAACGTGGCGCGTCCGTTCCAGGCGCGGCGCACTCTCTGAGCGTTTCCCATTGGCGCAGCCGCCAACGCAGTTGGCGTCGTTGCTTCTTGGCGTTCGCACGTGTCGGCGCATCGGGCGCATAGCGCAGGATCGACCAGCCGATCATGGCCGCGATCGCGGTATCGGAGGACTCCGCCAGCAGCGCGCCGACATGGCGACAATCGCGCCAGCGTTCGGACTGCGCCGGGGATACCTGTTTGATGCAGGCCGACATGATCGGCGAGAAGCGCGGCATGATCGCCATCGACAGATTGGTGCCGATCGTCAACGCCGCGATCTCGCCATCGCGCCCCCCTGCCGCGCGCAACCAAGACAGCGCCTGCGCGGAGGGCGGGTGGCGGTCGACGGCGTCCAGCACCAACCGCAACAGATCGATGAACCCGTGATCGAAGCGCCGCATCGTACGCGCGGCGCGCAGGATCTCGTCGCCGTCGGTTTCCGCCAACAGCAACGGCACGAGGTTTTGCGGCGTCGCATCGCGCCAACGCTGCAGCGCTTGCGCTCCGATCGGATCCTGCGGGCTCTCGCGGTCGGCCAACACCAGCAACGCGACCAGCGGATCGTCGCGCATCTGCGCCAGCGCACGCCGCTGCCATTCGATACTGCGCGCATCGTCGTCTTGCGCGTGCGCAGGCACCGCTTTCAGCGCATAACGTCGCAGGCTGGCGGCCAACGCCAGATTACGCGCATCCCCCGCGCCGGCCAACTCGTCGGCCAAAGGCAGCACGTAGGCGGCGGTGAATTTGGCGATGTTCTCGCGCTCCTTCGCTTCCGCTTCGCTTGCGCAGGGTTCACCGCCGTCGGCCGGCGTCTGCGCGCAGGGCGCGGACTCCGCTTGCGGGCGCGCATCCGCCGCCGACGCAAACGACGGGGACGCCGTCGCCAGACCGCAGAGCATGCCGCTGATGATCGCGATTCGCCAAATGCTCGCCGTCATGCGCGTCGTCTCCCTTGCCGCGTCGCATGCGCGGCATGCCTTTTGATTTTCCAACCCGCTCCGGCGAATCGCGTATGCGCTTTCGTTCGCGCACGTGGCGATGCTTCGCGACAGCTGCTCGTCATCGTGTTTCGCCTGATGGGCATCGAACATCGACGGGACCGAACGTGTTCAATACCCCGCCGCCATCCCGTCCTTACGCGACTCGCTGGCGCCGACGTAACCGCCGTTGGGGTTGACCATGATCGCCTGATAACCGCCATAAGGACCGTCGGCGAAACGCACCGAATGGCCTTTGCGCATCAATGCGCGGACAGTCTCGACCGGGAAGCCGCTTTCCAGATCAACTTCGCCTCCGTCGCTCATCGCGATGGCCTGTCCGGCGGGGTCGGTGCTGCCGTCGTGCTGGATGCGCGGCGCGTCGCCGGCTTCCTGCAGGTTCATGCCGAAATCGATCATGTTCAGCAGGATCTGCACATGGCCCTGCGGCTGCATCGCGCCGCCCATCACGCCGTAGCTCAGCCACGGCTTGCCGGCCTTGGTGACGAACGCGGGAATGATGGTGTGGAACGGCCGCTTGCCGGGCGCGAAGCTGTTGGGGTGCCCGCGCTTGAGCACAAACTGCTCGCCGCGGTCCTGGAAGATGAAACCCAACCCCGGCGGCGTCATGCCGCTGCCCATGCCGCGATAGTTGGACTGGATCAGCGACACCATCATCCCGTCCTTGTCGGCGGTGGTCAGATAGATCGTGTCGCCTTCGTTCAACTCGGGAATGATCCCCGGCTCCGCCGCCTTCATCGCGCGGTCCATGGACATGAGCTTGCCGCGCTCGCGGGCATAGTCCTTCGAGATCAGGCGCGCGACCGGGGTCTTGTAGTGATCAGGGTCGGCATAAGACGCGGCGCGATCGGCGAAGGCGAGCTTCTTCGCCTCGACGAACAGATGGATGTGCTCGGGACTGCCGAAACCATAGGACTTCAAATCGTAGGGTTCGAGCAGATTGAGGATCTGCAGCGCGGCGATGCCCTGCCCGTTCGGCGGCAATTCCCAGACGTCGTAACCGCGATAGTTCGTACTCACCGGCTCGACCCACTCGCCACGGTGCGCGGCCAGGTCTTCGTAGCGCAGGAAGCCGTCGTTGGCCTTGAAATACGCGTCGATGGTGCGGGCGATCTCGCCTGCGTAGAACGCGTCGCGGCCGCCGTTCGCGATCTTCTCCAGCGTGTTCGCGAGATGCGGATTGCGCCACATCTCGCCCTTGCGCGGCGCGCGGCCATCGATCGTGAACTGCTCCTTGAAGCCGGGCCATTTCGACAGCGTCGGCACCGAACGTCCCCAGTAGTAGGCGATCACCTCGTGCACCGGATGGCCGTTGCGCGCATAGGCGATCGTCGGCGCCAGATTCTGGACCATCGTGCGTTTGCCGAACTTCGCGTGCAGCGCGAACCACGCATCGACCGTGCCCGGCACCGTCACCGGCAGCGGCCCGTGCGGCGGGATGTCGGTCAGCCCGCGTCGCTCGAATTCTTCGAGCGTCAGCGCCTTCGGCGAACGGCCCGAACCGTTGTAGCCGTGCAGCTTCTTCGTCTTCGGATCCCACACGATCGCGAACAGATCGCCGCCGATGCCGTTGCCGGTCGGCTCCATCAACCCGAGCGCGGCGTTGGCGGCGATCGCCGCGTCCATCGCGCTACCGCCCTCGCGCATCGTCTGCAGCGCGATCTGCGTCGCCAGCGGATGCGAGGTCGCCGCGATTGCCTCCGGCGCGTAGACCTCGCTGCGGGTGGCGAAGGGTTTGCCGGTGACGCGGTCGGCGGCGTTGGCCGCCGTCAGCCCGGCGGCCAACACGAGCGCAGCGGCCAGGGCCGCGGACAACAGACGCATGGGGCACCTCATCGGGCGGGCGGCGGG
>SSEV01000203.1 GCA_008015095.1 Lysobacteraceae bacterium
AGGTGGTGCCGTCGCCGAAGTCCCAACTGCGCGATGCAATGGAGCCGCCGGCGTCGGTGGAGGTGTCGGTGAAGGTGGCGGACAGACCGCTGGAGGTGAAGCTGAAGTTCGCCACAGGAGGCGTGTTGCCGCCGCCGCCCTCATTATCGCCGGCCGGCACCACGCCGCCGAAGAAAGAAGAGACATGCGGCCAGATGTAAGCGAACTGCACACCGCCGTTGAGGCAACTGCCGTAGGTGACATGATGCAACGCCAGCGCGCGGTTGCTGGAGCTGGCGATCACCGGCGAGCCGGACGAACCGCCCTCGGTATCGCAATAGTACGCCGTGTCACTGAGCGTACCCCACAGGTTATCGTGCACGGCTTCGTCGATGCGGCAGCGCGCGCCGCCGACGTGGTTGCTCACCACCGCCAGTTCCTTGAGCCGTCCGCCCGGATGCTGCGAGATGAAGATCTCTTCGTTCAGCACCGGCGTGCGCACGTCCAGGCCCAGGTAGCCGAATTGCGCGATCGATGCGAAGTTGTTGACCGTGAACAGCGCGAAATCGAGCGAGCCGTGGTTTTTCAACAGGCTGGCGCCGGTCACTTTGACCACCGTGCCGGAGGTGGTGCCGCCGCATGCCGTGGCCTGGTAGTTGAACCAGACTTCGGCGGAAGCCGCTTCATCCGCGGTGCGGATGCAGTGCTGATTGGTGAACATGTGGTTGCCGGGCCCAACGCGCCATGCGGTGCAGTTGCTGCCGCGGGCCAGCACCAGCCGGGCTACCGGGCGCGAACGGTTCACCGTGATCGGATCGGTTGTCGCGTAGCAGGCGACGGCGCGCTTATCGTTGACGCAGGTCGCGTTCGCGCCGATATCGCCGAGCAAATTGTCGCGTTGCAGCGATTCGAGCATGCCTTCCGGAAAGCCTTCGAGCACGCGGCTCACGCGCACCGCGTGCGCGCGCGTCCAGGGTTCCTGGGCCTGGCCGATCAGACGCACGCGTGCGACCGCACCGCTGATCGACATCGCCGAGAAACTGCGCACGCCATCCTGACCGCTCGCGCGATCGACGGTGTAACCATCGCGGCGCGTATTGTCGTAACGATAAACCTCGCGACGGTCGGGACTATAGACCTCGATCGCCATGCCCTTGGGCAGATTGAAATAATCGAAATGGACTTTGATGAACGCGGCGTCGGGCGTGGCGATCTCGAACTGACGCACGGGCGAGACCGAAAGATCGATGCTGCGAACCGCGCTGCGGGTATCCGCGATACGCAGTTCCTGGGGAGCGGGGGCGACAGTATCCGATGCGATGACGCCGAAGGCAGTCGCGCACAGAATGGGGCAGCACAACAGCAGCAGCGCCTGAAGCGGCGCCATGAGTCTGCAACGTGAAGAGACGATGGACATGGGACTCCCGGTGATACGGAACAGGGGTATGACGGGAATCGCGATCACGTCGCCATGGCCGGCCGTACGAAGATCCGCGGCTCGGATACGCTGCGCCGGGACCGCGAACGGTCTGCGCTCGGGCGCAGGGCGGGCGTACGGTGCGAGAATCGCGGCGCGGACGTCAACGGGTCCAGGCCCTGGAAATGCAGGAATGATAGCGCTGTCGCAGTCTGGCCCATGTCGATCCCGCCGATCCGTATGGAAACGACTCGGGTGTTGGCATTCGATCGGTGCGCGCGCATAGCGACCCGCGCGTGGTGAAAACGGTTACGTGGCGGTGCCCGATTGCGTCCGGCAGCGCAGGCGCTCAGACCTCTTCGTCATCGAGGTAGCGCGAAGGCACCATCGCAGTGAGCCAGACACCGTTTTCGGAGAGAAAAAAAGCATGGCCATCCGCGGCCATTTCCGCGGCGCGTACGGTCAGCACCACCGCCGCGCCATGTCGCGCCCCCACCTTGCGCGCGGTCTGCGCGTCCATGGACAAATGCACGTACTGACGTCTACCTCTGTTCAAGCCTTCGCGTCGGATCGCGTCGACGAAACGCGAGGCGGTGCCGTGATACAACCGTGCCGGCGGCATACTTGCAGGCAAGTCGAGATCGACCGCGATCGAATGTCCTTGCCGCGCGCGGATGCGCAAACCATCCGTGCTGATCGCGAATCGTCGCTTGTCGTTCTCGGCGACCGCGCGCTCGATCAAGGCGCGGCTCAAAGCCATGCGCGGGTGGGCCAAGCGGATCAGGGCGTCGATATCGGCCCATCCGCCAGCGTCGAGTTCCAGGCCGATCAGCTCCGGCTGATGACGCAAGACAAGACTGAGGAACTTGCTGGCGGAGATCACAGGGTCAGACATGCCAGAGATTTTAGGGCACGCGGACTGCGGGACAGTGGACCGGGACAGTGGACAGCCGCCGAGCTTCCTGCACGCATGGCCAGGATCGGATCACGGCGTATGGAAGGGCGCGATATGTGCTCCTGGTCGCGGTTCGCAACCTCGTGGCCAGCATCGCTGTCCGCGTCGGCCGCTGTCGGCTTGCTCACGTCGCCAGTCCGACCCGCGCCCGGACTTGCTCGCGACGAATCAATCGCTTACGCGCATGCTGCGTCGGAGCAGCCTTCCGTGGCTGCGTTGGCGGGCGTTTTTCAACAGCCTGGTGGAGCCCTCCGGGGCTGGTGGCGTTCCCGGGGTTTGGCTCTATGCTGATGCCATTCGGAATGGAGCGGAGAGCACAGATGCGTTCAATGGCCTTATGCCTGGGGATTGCCGCTGCAGTGTTCGCGGCGGCCTGCGACAAGAAAGCGCCGCCGGAAAAACTATTGCCCGTACCGCAATGCACGGGCGTGCAGGCATACGATGTCCCGGCATTCGCCAGACTGGTGGCCGCGATGGACCGCTCCGGCGACATCGCCGCGGTGACGGAGCGCTTCGTGCAACACCGCAAGACACTGGAGCGGCAACTGGCGCAGCGCGACGCGCAATTGCCGCAGCGGCTCAAACCGATGCTGGATGCCGAATTTTCCGAAACCCGCCTGCGTGAACGCACGGCCTGCCTGTTTCTGCCCCTGCTGGACGACCGCAACGGCATCGCCGTGATCGAAGCCTGGTCGCGGGATCCGAAAATGCAGCAGATCAACCAGTCGATCTGGAAGCGCGCGCCGGTCGCCGCCAAAGGCAAGGCCATCGCGATGACGCCATCGCGCTCGGCGCAGATGCTCGATCTCGCCAACGCCATGGCGCTTGGACAGATCGAAGCCAATACCGCCGCTGTCGACGGCCCGAGCGGCACGGCCGCGCTTCTGGTCGCGACTCTCGATCCTTTTTTCGTCCCGCAACCGGCGGCTGCGGCGGCGGCGCAGCCCGACGCTCAGGTCGTCGAACGCTGGTTGGCGCCCGCGTTGGCGAAGACCGTCGATGAGGATCTGCGCATTTACGCGACGTTCGCGCGCAGCCGGTTTGGCGGGCGCTATTACCTGACGTTGAGCGGCGCGCAGGATTTGCGCACCGGCGAGTGGTACACGCAACTGATCGAGAAATTCAAGGAACATGCGGCGCCGACCGGTCCGATGGCCGGGCAGCCCGGCAAGGAAGAACTGATCCTCGACGCCAGACGTTCGCTGCGCGAAGTGGCCACCGCCGCAGCCGCGGCAGACGCCAGGACCAAACTGCTGCTGGCCGAGCGTTACGAACCGCGTAACGCCGACATCCAGGCCCTGCTCGGCGAAGCGATGATCAAGACCGCGCCGCCGATGTCTCTGGGGCCCGACCAGGTGCGGGCGGTGATCGAGACGCCGAACTACGAAAGCGCCGATCGCTATCTCAACAAAGCGCTTGCACTCTCTCCGGATCATCCCGAAGCGTTGCTGCATCTGGGGCGTCTGCGCTTTCTGCAGGGGCGCGACACGGAAGCGGCCGAGTTCTTCGCGCGCGCGCGCGTCACCGAAGCAGAACTGTCCGCGCTCGATCTGTACGAGGCTGATCTCGCTTTCACTATCCAGGATTACGGCAAGGCGGTGCTGTTGTATCAGAACGAACTGTCCAAGCCCGAGCGATTGGCCTACGCGCATGTGACGGCGCTCGCGCGGCTGCGCACCGCGCTGCGCAAGATCGGCCGCGAAAAAGAATACGTCGCCGCCGCCGAGAGCTATCTGGCGAATAATCCGCAGGCATGGAACGTGCGCATGGACTTCGCCGAGGCGTTGCTCACCGCCGGAGCGCGCGCGGACAAGGTGACGACGGTGATCGAACCGGTGCCGGACGACTGGTTGCCGGTGCGCAAGTTCTCGATCCTATCCGCAGCGCTGATCCGCAAGTCCGCCGAACGCACCAGCAGAGCCGACATCCCCCTGGGCGACAGCATGGCGGCGCTGCAACGCGCGATCAAACTCAATCCGGACTCGCGCGTGTTGGCCGATGCGGTCTGCCGTTCCGCCGTTGGCGAAAAACCGGTGCAGCGCGTGCTCGATGCGCACAAGAATCCGCGCGAACTCGCGGCCGCGCTGGTGGTGTGCGGGCTGCTGTGGCGGCGCGGCGATATCGTACAACTGGCGGCGGCGCAGGCCGATCCGCGCTTGTTGAACCCGCAGCTGGCCGAATTGTCCGGCGATACGCCGCTCTGCTACGCGGCGGCGACCAAGAACACCAAGGCGTTCAGCGCATTGACCAAGACCTGGATCAATCCGGCGCAACGCTGCAATGATGGCTTACCGGTCGCCGAGCGTCTGGTGAATATGGCCTATAGCGGCGATCGCGCGATCGAAGAGATGCAGGCGATGATGAAGCGCTTCAATCGCAAGCGCGAATGAACGAAGCACGAACCGATGCATGCCTCCGCCCCTTGCTCGGGCGGAGGCGTGGCCGCGACCCGGCCTTCGTCGAACCTGCTACAGAGAATAGCCACTCTTGCGTAGCACGCGCTTCACTGGCATATCCAGCAGATCCTTCCATGCATCGTGGCCGTGTCGCTCGGTATAGGCCTGAACGATCCGATGGCCGAGGAAATAGCCGATTGCCGTGGGGCCTCCTTCGATCGGCACGATGTTTCGCGAAGCGACGGCGTCACTGTCCGCGCGTGCGCGCGAATGCAGGATGGGTTTGACGAACGCGCGCAACGCGGCTTCGTGTTCGATTGCCCAGCGCCATTGCGCATCGTCGTAACCGATGCATTCGGCCGCTGAGAATCGGCCTTCCGCGCGCACGCAAGCGACATAGGTCGCCAACCCTTCCGCAAGCATGCGACCGAGCACGGTGTCGCTGTCAGGGTCACGACGCAGCCCATGCACCTGGTGCGCTAACTCGTGCGGCAATAATGCCTCTATCGAAGCAGGCTCCGCGACCTGGTTGCTGAAATCGATCACCATGCCGATCGATCCGATACCACCCATATCGGTCGCGCCGCTGCCGTAGGCCAGATACCAAGTGCCGACCGGGGCTTTGCCGGTGGCCTGCTCCAGCCAGCGCGCATGCCTCTCGAAACGCTCGTCGAGATCCAGTGCCAGAAGCTTGGGGATATGCTTGCACAGCAGGCGTTTGCGGTAACGCATCAGATCTTGGGAGAATTCGGTGAAGGCCTGTTCGTCTCCGACATACCCAGCCCAGAAATCGCGGTGAGCCGGATATATCTCGGCTAGCCAGCGCCGTACTGCTTCGGCATCGTCGATATCGGCATCAAGCATGATCTCAGCCTGCCTTTTGTAGATATTGACAATGCGCAAGCGGCTATCGAACAGACGCAGTTCCGCGGGTAAGCGTTTAAGTTGCGCGGCCAAGTCCGCATGCGGTTCGCAGGCCATCTCTTCAGTCGAAGTTTCTGCCCACGCGTGTTTCGAGGGAACGAACAGAAGCGCCGGTAGGAGCGCCAGCAAGCACAGACGGAGGCCGGGACCATGCAATACCATCTTCTTCTCGTCTGATGAGCCAGATTCGAGCATGCGTCCGGACATCGCAAGCAGGAAGTGTCGAATGTCATATGTGAGGGCCGCTGTTCGCGGGCTCAGTGCATATGCTTTCTTTCATCGACCGCGCTACGGGGGCATAGTCACTAGCCTATATTGCGCCCGCGATCACAGCGTCGATGATTGAGGTCTGCTCTTGACCAGCCTGGCCTTTGTTGTTCAACCCAACTGTTCAACCCACGCGATCTGCATAGATGCGTGATCCCGCCGCATCGGCGGCCAACAGCCATTCTCGGCCGCACGGCGCGGGGAAGAATCGATGGTCGAATCCGATCAGGAGAACTGCAGATCGGTACGGTCGAGGTAGGATGCCAGTTCCGCGCCGACACCGGGGATGGCGCACCAGTCGATCGCGTCGATCTGCGCCGGAGTCAGATAGCGTTTTGCGTAATCCAGATACACCCGCTCGCGCAGGAACACGTCGAACAAATCCGGATCGATGTGCTCGCGCAGTTTCAACTGGCCGAGGATGGCCAAGGCTTCGGACAGCGTATTGGCCCTCTTGTAAGGGCGATCGGGCGCGGTCAGCGCCTCGAAGATATCGGCGATGCCCATGATCCGCGCCTGGATGCTCATCTGCTCGCGGGTCAGGCCTTTGGGATAGCCCTTGCCATTCATGCGCTCATGGTGCCCGCCGGCGTACTCGGGCACGTTCGCCAGATGCGATGGCCACGGCAGCGATTCGAGCATGCGGATCGTGGTCACGATGTGGTGGTTGATGATGTCGCGTTCGGAACGGGTGAGCGTGCCGCGACGGACCGAGAGGTGTTCCAACTCGTCGGCATCCAGCAGAGATGCGGTCGCACCGTCATGCGGACGCCACGGCGTGGATGCGATCCGCTCCAGTTCGAATACCAGCGATTCGTCCATTTGCTCGGAGCCGATATTGCATTTTCGGACCAATTCTCGATCGGCGAGCAGGCTTCGCACTCGTCGCTCGTACTGGGCTTGGTCGATCTCGCCCTTGAGATTGGCGATTTCGGCATCGCGCAACAGCACTTCGAAGCGGGCGTCGATCACCGCAATACGGTCGAACAGCGTATGCAGCTTGGTCGACTTGTCGATGACATGCACCGGGGTGACGATCTTGCCGCAGTCATGGAGCAGGCTTGCGATCTTCAGTTCGTAGCGATCCGACTCGGACATGACGAAACCTGCGAGCGGTCCTTCGCCGGCCCGCGATGCGGCTTCGGCCAACAGCATGGTCAATGCCGGAACGCGTTCGCAGTGGTTGCCGGTATGCGGGGATTTCTCGTCGATCGCGGCGTTGATCACGTTGATCAGCGCTTCGAGCAGGGCCTCCATCTGTTCGATCAGTCGCTGGTGATTCAATGCGACCGCCGCCTGCGAGGCCATCGATTCGACCAGTTGCCGGTCCGACTGCGAGAACGCGCAGATCTCGCCGGCCGCATTCCTGGCGTTGATCAACTGCAGCACGCCGACAACGCGGTCGTCGTGATCCTTCATCGGCACGGTGAGGAACGAACGCGAGCGGTAGCCGGTATCCACGTCGAAGTCGCGGGTGCCCGAGAAATCGTAGTCGCCCGCCGCGTAGGCGTCGGCGATGGCGACGGTGCGGCCGCTGAGTGCGGCGACCGCGGCGACCATCGTGGTGTTCTCGCGGCCATCGTCCAGGTACAGCGGCAACGGCGGGAACGGGATCGGCGCGCCATGTTTGCCGCCCATCGAATAACCGAGCGACTGGTTGCGGATCACCGCGAAATGCAGGGCATTGTCCTTGATCAGATACAGGCTGCCAGCGTCGGCGTCGACCAGATCCTGCGCCGCTTCGAGAATGCGTTCGAGCAAGGCGTCGATATCGCGTTCCGACGACAAGGCGACGCCGATCGTATTGAGCGTCTCCAGTCGGGCGAGGATATCGGTGCTGGGGATTGCAGGCATGATCGGCGGCAGGTGCGGCAGGTCGCGGCCGCTTATCCTGCCCGATACCGGCCCAAAACGGGAACCGCGGTCTTTTGCTTGACCCTTGCCGATGGCTCGGCCATTGTTCGGCCCTGCAGCGGGGGGCGAGCCATGACCGAGTTCAAGGGGCATTTCCTGGATCTGCTTCTGCAGTATTCGCAGGAACCGGATCCTGCGCAGCGGCAGCGTCTGGAAGACGCATTGTGGCGGACTTACGGCGCCGAACGCGCAGTGCTGGTGTTCGACATGTCGGGGTTTTCCGAACTGACTTACCGCTACGGCATCGTCCACTTCCTTTCGATGGTGCGACGCATGCAACTGACCACCGAGCCGGTCATCCTGCGCTACAGCGGCACGCTGGTGAAATTCGAAGCGGACAACTGTTACGCGATGTTTCCCGACGTCGACGCCGCGATCCGCGCCGCCCGCGAGATCAAGGCCGTCTTCGACGCCGCCAACGAGGCGACCCCCGACGAACTCGATATTCATCTTGCCTGCGGCATCGACTACGGCCGCATCCTGGTGATCTCCGGACAGGACTTCTTCGGCAACGCCGTCAATCGCGCCTGCAAACTTGGCGAAGACCTCGCCGCCGCCGGTGAAATCCTGATCACCGCCGAAGCGATGGACACGCTCGCGCCGGATCATGGGCATGCCGTGACGCGTGTGCAGTTCGAAATCTCCGGGCTCGCCATCGAAGCCTACCGGATGAAAGCCTAGCAGTGTGTTCCGCAGCGCCCCGCTATTCGGATTCGTCGCAGGCCCTCTCGCGCGGCAATCGCGTCGCCCACATGTTGTCGATCAGATTCGGATAGCGCCGCCCTGCCGCTTCCGCGCGCTGTTTCGCAGCGGCTTTTTGCGACGCCGTCAACTCGGTGGGCCGCTTCGAGGACGGCGGGCGTGGGCGTTTCCAGGGAGGCGGTTTCGCAGACATGACGCATTGTGCCGTCGTGGCGCAGGTTCGCGCAAAGCATCGTCGAAGCGCGGAGACGGTCGTACGGCAGCCTTGTGATCCGCATTCGCGTTACTTGATCGCCATCGCCTCATCTCCGTCGCCTGGAAGATGAAAGTTCGCGCAAAACGGTCGATTCCGGATAAAGCACGATGCGCGGAGGCGACAGTGTCGCGTATTGGAAACAGGCATGTAACGACAAACGGCGCGATCACGAGTGATGCGATGTAACGAAGTGTAATCCGTTGTAATGATCTGTAACGCCATGTAATGCGATGCGGCGCACGCAATTTCTTGATGTGCGATCACTGATCCTCGCTGCGATGACACGCAAATGAAACAACTTTTCGATCAGCGCAACCTCATCGCGCGAATGTCTTCGTACGTGCGAGCGCAAGTGTTGTTGCAGCGCACGACATCGAACGCTTGACAATCGCAAGATCGCGAATTAGTGTCGGCCAACTCTAATGTAAACGTTTTCACAACGGAAAAAAACGTTTTCATTGAGAGATACAGGAATCGGCGTCTGGCGAATTCCAGAAGCCCGCTCCTGCGGTAGCAGGTGTTTCCTTCCTCACTAAGACGTGGAGAGCACTATGGAATGCGCCATCAATATGATGACAAGACTCAAATCGCTCGCGCGACGTACGAACACACTCGCGCGCACGCATGCAATGCTTGCCCTGTTGGCGCTTGCGGCAGTATTGCCGACGACCGCCAACGCCCAAGCGCTTACGCTCGATTTCGGTTTGATCCGCGGAACCACGACGAAAAACGTGTGCTTCCTCAACGGGGGATGGGGCACGTTCTGGTTGACCGGCTCGTCGAGCACCACCCAAACCTATGTCCTCGCCTCGGCGCCATCCGTGTACGTACAGTGGAGCAACGTTTGTTTTGCGGTGAAATTCGATGCGGCCAAAGGCGTGAGCGGAACCAACAACGGGACAATCAAAGTCAATTACCTGCAGTCGGAATATTTGGTCCCGATCACGGTCACGATCAACACCACGGCCCGGTATTCGAAGCCATCCAAGGGGTATATCGCGCCGAAGTACAAGATCATGGGCGTGACTTACGCACCGCCAGGTCGTTCCAGCAACGTCACCTACGGGAGCGAATCCAAAGTAGGCAATACGACCACGCTTGAATCATCGTTCTCGGTTTCCACCGGCACCGAATACACCGCCAGCGTCGGGCTGGATATCAGTAAGTGGATCCCGGTCAACGGCCTGGGCGTGAAAGTCGGCGGTTCATCCAGCAGCGAGTTCAGCATCACAAACACCAACAAATTCGAAACGACGATCGAGAAGTCAGTAGCGCTGACCTATCAGACCAACGGCCCCAGTTGCTCAGGTTGCGACGACAACATCAGCGTTGATCACAACTACGATGTGGTCTGGCTGTGGCTCAATCCCTTGGAGTTGTTCACGACCTATTCGCTCGAACCGAAGGTCGTTGAATGGAATGGCTACGGTTGGAACCCGAAAGACCCTGTCGCCGGCGTCGATTTATATCCGGTGCTGGTCGGTTATTTGAACGGCACTTGGCCGACAACGCCGGACCGCGGCGTCGGCGCCAAGCTGGCGCGCGCCTGGGCGGCCACCGGTGAAGTCTGGCAACCGGGCCAAGGGCCGGGTTTGACATGCGCTGACAAGGGCGCGATCGCAAAAGCTGATCCTTTCGCGGCATATCTGGATGCGGCCTGCGTGCGTCGGGCAAGTCCTTACGTGATGAGCTCGCCGTTCCCGGTCGCAGGAGGTACAACGGCAGACAAGCGATTCACCAGATTGACGCAACTGCCCACCGTCAACTATTCCTACGGTGCGCCGATCACCAATCTGAGCATCCGGAACGTCAATACAACGACAGTCGCCTCTGGCTTGAAGACCAGTTACACCCAATCGTACAGCTACGACGCCGGCTTCAAATTGGCGCCGTGGTTGCTCACAATCGAGGCGAACAGTAAGACAAAGAACTCGATTACCGCGACTTATAGCGTGAATCGTTCGTTGACGAACTCAACAACGACATCCAGCGGTATCCTGATCACGCCGCCGACCAATATGTTCTACCCGGGGTACACGCAATTCGCGGTATTCCAGGACAACGTGTACGGCACATTCATGTTCTATCCGGTGCCGGGGAGCTGATGTCTGCAGGAAGATCTCGCAGATGAGTAATACCGGTGGCGACGGGTCGCGAAACGGCCCGCTCGCCCCCGGCAAGCCCTTGAAGCGGCAGTCGATTGAAAAGCGATCATTCCCGAAATTGGGATCGAACCGGGGTTTAAGGCAACAGAGGCGCGAAACATGAAAACGAGGACTCAGAAACTACGCTCGGCCCATGCCGGCGCAACGCTACTGGTCGCGGCGATGCTGTTTGGTTGGATGGTGAATGCGTTCGCGGGCGAAAAAGCGCCTACGACGACGACGTGTAAGCAGAGCACGGCGGCCAAGACGACGCAGAAGGCATGCCGCGAGCAAGCCAGTAAGCCAAGCAATAACCAAGCCGGCAAACAGATGCCTCCAGCGAGACAGACCGCTGCGAAGCCGCCTCAAGCGTCGAAACAGGACATGGGGCCGGGCGCCGTGGTTTGGCTCGACACAGAGAAGAAGATTTTCTACTGCCCCGAACACCCAAGCTTCGGCAATACGTCAAAGGGATATCTGATCCCGGAAGAACATGCGAAAGCGAGAGGGGGGCGCGCCTTCAAAGGCATATCCTGTTCGTGAACACGGCATCGACAACAGGAGCGGCCAATTCGATATCAGTCAGCCAGCTGCGTCGCCTTGATCGGTTTGCGCGTCGACAGGCGGCGTGTGCGTGGATGACGGCGTAGACGGACGCAGGTTCTTGAAAGTAAACGTATTGCCGAGCACCTCGATTCGGCCGCCCGCACGCTCGAACGCGGCCAGATCTTGCTCTATCTGCGTATGGGTCAGTGCGCTGCGGCGTTCATCTCGTGGCTTTGGGAAAAGCGATGTAGCGCTCGATTTCGCTGGCTTTACCGCTTTTGCAGCTGCCAATTGCTCGGGCACGGCCGTGTCGTCTCGGAGTCTGTTCTTCATCGGAATAGCCTCAGCACAGTAATTGAATCGGTACTTCGCGCGGCTCGCGTCGCGCCTGGGCGCGCACATCGAGACAGTAAGGTCCGGCCATCGCGAACTTGCGGCAAATCGTCGGGCGCATGGCATAGATGCTGCAATTCATCTTGTCGCGATCGAGCGCCAGGCACCAGCCATCGGCATCGCGCGCCATCACAGTGACGCCTTGCGCATTACGTTCGGTCAGATGCTGGGGGATCGCGTCCTCAGCGAACAGCACCACGGTCAGCCGGCAGCACAACGCATTGCATCGGCTGCAATGCGCGTCATCATCGTGCTGGATGCTCACTTCGCGCCGCCCAGCGGGCTGCGATCGCCAGGGCGCAAGACCATGCGCAAAGCAGTTTCGACATCGCCGGAATAGCGCATGCGTTCACGCGTGGAACAACCAGACATGGGGCTCCTGAAAATACGTCATCCATGACCGGGATGATGATGCGGGAGAAGGAGCGAAACGCCGTATTCGAGAGCGAGAAAACAAGCGATGGGTCGGGCGTAGCGCGAGAATGGAGCGCATGCCGGGCCATCATACGCGATTGGAGCGCAACTTACCGATGTGGACATGCATAGCAGGCGAGAAGGTATGCAACCAACGGGCTGCAACCGTTTCCATCGAGCATTCAGGCAAGGCCTGAACAACACCCGCCTGGCGTATTCAGAGGTCGCAGACGCAGGCCGTGCCAGCGTCTGCTCCCGCGAGCGCAGCCTCCATGGTGCGCGGAACCGCTGAGGTGTTCAGAGGATCCTTAGCCGTAGCTAACGGACCGACAAAGACGAAAAAGAGCATCCGTGCAACAGCAACCCCCAGGATCGATCGTTTGCGCATGGATATTGTTGATGCGGCGATGTGACGTGTGCATTGACAAATCGTCAGATCGCGGCTCGATCAAGCGCATGCGCCGAGATCGAAGGCGCAGAAATTTGAACCTCATGTTCAAGCTTCCGGCGGTCGAGTCAAATCCGCAGAAGAATGCGATGCCGGCGGTGTGATGCGATGCAGCAGTGCCTGTCTCGCAGGTCAGGGGGACTGACGTAAATCACGTCATCGCTGCAACGAATAGTTCCGGCAGCAGTAACGAGCGTACTGTCGGTTGCCACATGCCTCTGGGCGAAAGAACAGGCTGTTTGGAATTTCTGCGAACAACGACTGTATCGGATGACAAGATCGGATGACGAGATTTCGATACGATGCGCCTTCGGAAATGAATCGCGTTGCCTTCATCTAGTCGCAGCGCGCAATGAGAACAGGAGAGAGCCGTGAAGGAACTATTGGAGATCGGCGGCGCCGGCATTCTGATTCCGGTGGTCGTGTTTGTACTCATGCTGTATGTGATCAAGGGCGTCTATGGACTTACCGAACATGGAAGCAAACATCGCAAGGAGTTCCTTGCGATGTGGGATTCCGTCCGCGCTCAAGACGATTTGTGGCTGGAAGTAAGCGTTCGACACCACTTTGGCGCCTATTTGCCCGCCACCGTCATTCGGTTAGCGCTGACGCAACCGGATAAGGGCCAGTCGCTGATCGAACTCTGTCAACTTTGGTCTCTGCTCAGTTACGATCGCGACGCACAGACGGTGAAGTGGTTGCATAAGCGGCACGAGACACTGTCTATGCGCCGTTGGGTGCAATACGGGTTGCTAGCCGGATATTTCATGTTGGCGTTCGCTGCGCTGGGCTACGGATCCGCCGCCATCAAGTATGGGCCGCATTCCATGCACGGATGGTTTTTTGCGTTCGTCGCGGCGGCGGCGGCGGCTTGGGCATGCATTGCGCTGGTGCGCGAAGACACGATCAAAATGGCGGCCGCCGTCGGCGACGAGTGGGTGCGGCGCATCAATGAGAATAACCAGACAGCGCGGTCGTCGAGAACGGCGTAGGCTGAACCGGCGCAGTACGAAGTCAGCGCCGTGTTGTGCGGGGGCCGTGGGCTCGGCGTATGCGTGGATCAGCTCGCCTTAGATCAAACTGTGCTTCCAGAGACTGGGTTTGGCCATTCGAATTCCGAATGATCGAAGCGACGAGCCAGGATGCAACCGATCTCACGAAAAAATAGCAGGGGCAACTCATAGAAAAACAAGGTTGTGGCCGCTTCGTGCTAGCCCGAACGGGCGATGCCCGCTATGGCGACCTGCGGATAGCATGATCACATCGGGGATTCGATGTGACTGCGGCGAGGGCATCCATGTTTCGTGATCGAACCTCTCTATTCGATGATATCGACGCGTTCGTCGACGAATTTATGGATGCGGTCGACTACGCTGCCGTAGCGTTGACCCCACCAGGGAATTGCAATTGGGCCCGTCATAGCGCCCTGCAGGCGCCGGTGCATCGCTTGTGCGACCAGCGCCCACGCGCTTGTTCCGGTGCGATGACGGGATGCCGCAGCACCAGCAAACACATCCTGCGCAATGCGTTGTGCGCCAGTGCGCGGCGCGCGATCAATCAGGAATGCTATGCCGGGGGCGATACGGGCCACCGCATTGCCGAGAATCAAGCGAGAATCGCCGGCGCCGCCTGCCGCGAGCGCTGGAACACGCTCGGTTGCGGTCGACGGGCAATGCCGCGCAACGTGCGCCGTTTCGTCTGAAACGCGCGGGCATGCTGCTGCGCACAACGGCAATCCGCCACCCGTAATTGGGCGTTGTCGAGACAGATAGCGCATCCGCTGATGCGCCCTGCGTCGGACCGTTAGCAGGCGGTTGACAAAAAAGCCTGCTCGCGCAGCCGCGGACGATTGCGCCGGCGTGAGCCGGCACGGACAGCCACGCTAGCCGCGAAGCGGAAAGCAGTAAGGATGCGGCGAGTCAAAAAAGCACTGGAAGCGCGCTTTTCAACAACCTGTCAGGGGCAGAAATAGAGGTTAGACGTCACCGTGCAGGTCTTGGAAAGGTAGAGCAGCGCAACGGTCTTTTCCCACCTTTCGTTGTAGAACTGCTGCGCGATGATGCCGACGCCTGGCGCGAAGTAGAAGCGGTAGTTGGTGGCCTTGACGCCGTCGGTTTGCTGCTCGTCCTGCATCGAAACATTGAAGAATGTCCCGCCTGGCAGCACCACGCGGCTTTTGACGTCAGTCAGGCGGATGGCGTAGTTGTTGTAGAACGTGGAGGATGGCTGCGATGTGGCGGGAATGGTCAAAGGCGTGGCCGTGCCCGATGCCTGCGAATAGAACCATCCCGTGGCAAGGTTCGCCGGCACGCTGAGGACATTGCCGTGGTTGAGCGGGTCATTGCGCTGGTCGGTGAACGTGCACCGGTCCGCCAGGCTCTTGCACGCGTTCGCCCATGAGGCCGGATTGTCGTAATCGACCAGAGAATCCATGATTTCCATGACATAACCGGAGGCGTCAACGGTATAGGTCCAGGTGTCGAGCCAGACGAGTTTTCTGTCCGGGGTGACGTAATAGTCCTCCAGATAATACAGACCGCCTCCCGCGTTTCTGTAGCGTTCGATCTGCACCAGTTGCCCGTTCCTGGAGAGTTCGTTGATGCGGATTACGCCCGGCGCTGGCCGCGGAAAGTAATCCTTTACGACGATCGATCGCCTGGTGGATGGAGGAAGCGTCGCGAGCGATTCGTCGGTCGGAATCGCGGCGAACGCAGTGCCCGCCATCGTCGCTGAAAACAGCAAGACGCCGCCAATCAGCACGGGCAACATTGGATCTCGGTTCGAATGCATGGGGACGTTCTCCATTCGGGAGTCGATGCGCATGTGCAGTAGACAACGTATCTTGCGTACAAAAACGAGCGCAATTTCACTGTATTGATGCAAGGCGAAACGACAGCGCGCAGAGCCGAATGAGCACGAATTTTTTCTCGCGTCGTTACAAAAACGTTTCCGCAAATGCAATTCCAAAAATAATCAGAGGGTTTCAGTCGGCGCGCGCGAATGAGCGACGCGAAGCGGGGCCGGGGCGGCCCCGTCGAGTCCGTAGGCCGCGCGCACGGGGCCGTCCAGGCGACGCCCGCCCCCGCTTTGAGGTATAGTATCGGCGCTGAATGTCAAGGGTCACATCGAATCGTGGCCTGCTGCTGTAGATCAAGCAACATCGCTCCTACGCCGTTTCCCCGCTTCATTCCTTGCAGCCAGCTCTCGCCGCCATGCGGCTTCCCACCATTCTTGCTTCAAGGAAAAACACCATGTCTCAGAAACAAACCGGCACCGTGAAGTGGTTCAACGACGCCAAAGGCTTCGGCTTCATCACCCCGGAAAGCGGCCCCGATCTCTTCGTGCATTTCCGCTCGATCCAGTCGTCCGGCTTCAAGAGCCTGCAGGAAGGTCAGCGCGTGTCGTTCATCGTCACCCAAGGCCAGAAAGGCATGCAGGCTGAGCAGGTTCAGGTGATCTGATTCGGCTTACGCCCGTTCTATCCGGAAGCCCGGCCAATGGCCGGGCTTCTGCTTTTGGGCTTTTGTAACGCCAAACTGATTTGCGAACTAGCCGAAAGCAAGAATAGGTGCGCCAGATGCCGATTTTTTTGAAGATTTTCCAGTAGTACGTAAACGTAATCGTGGACTGTAGGTGAATGGCCCAGTCTACGGCCCTTTCGACGAACAGTGAATGTAGCGCCACGGGTCATGGCCGCCCGAGAGATATACCGTCGTTATCCCTATGGCCCTGAGACAAAACAGGACATCACGGAGACGTGCCATCGCACTAGGAATCGTTCAACTGACAGCATTTCTGACATAGATGTTGCACTGCCCGATTGAATACCAGGATCGGTGATCGCCCGATCATGCCTGGGCAATCGCATCGGGCGCTGTGCCGACGTTGCGCTATCCGTGTTTGATTTCATAGCTACCGGACTGGTCGATACGCCGGGCATGCAGATATCGCGGCAGATCCGTGGCGACCGCTCAAGGAAGATGGCCATGAAGATAGTGCTCAAACAGATCTCGATCATGTGTCTGTCCGCCGCGTACGTATCAGGCGTATCGGCACAGTCCTGTCGATGGGACGGGACCGAGCCGATCTGTGGGGGCAAATACGGGGCCGGAGAGGAGGAAATCACCAGGTTGTCGGCCTGGCCCGGGCACTGGACGTCCGTCATCGTCAACCCGGTGGTCAATTATTTCGGCAGTGCATGCTTGACGGGTTCCAAGACGCTCTTTTGCCGGACAGGCCGTGCCTACCGATGGGATGGAACTGCGCCATTCTGCGATGGCGAGTGTCAGGATGGCGAAATGGAGTCGACACCACCCGTAGGCGCAGGCAGTAGCGCTTTTTTTGCGCGACAGGCTCCAAGAAATACTGCCGTCGGTTGGGGACGACGTTCGTCAGGCTCACTGCGGTCCCATTGATCGTCAGCGGTGCAAGGAAGTGCCTGGATGTGCATGTGCCCGATCAGCACAACAACGGCGCGCGGGTGCAGGTCTGGGACTGCAATAACGCGCTACAGCAGACATGGAAGATCGAGGGCGACACGATCAGGAGTGGCGCTGGAAAATACCTGGATGCGCATGCGCCTGATCAGTACAGCAACGGCGCGCTGCGACAGACGTCGATTACGCCTTAATTCAAATGAGGTCAAGTTCAATTTCTAGAACCTGCCCCTGTTATGATTGATTCGGCCCGCAGACGGTTAAACATCCTGCTCAAATGTCTGCGGCTTCGATCTCGGCGCATGTCCGAGATCGAAGCCCCGATCCGGCGCTATGCGCCGGTCGCGAACGGGCCATGCCTAACCCGTCTATTGATCCGGCGATGCCAACTTCACATCGCTGGATCAATAAGGGGCGATCAGGGATAGTGACCTTACCAGCAGACGACCTTTCACCGATTCAGCTGCAGTGGGCGCCGGCATATCGGTGCCCGGCGATGGGTTGGGATAGAACGCACACATGTAGGCGTTCCCGGTCCAGTTCGCTAACCACTCTTCCGCTGGCGCACACACGTACTTCAAGGGCTGTGTGTAATCCAAATGCCCGGTCTTGTTGGGCAGAGCGCCCAGTGCCAGCCAGGCATTGTCACTGGCCGTCAGCGGAATATCTACATCAACCCAGCCGCTGTCACTGACGTAATCCACTGCGTTCTTCGCGAAGACGCCACCGGTACCGAACCCTAGCTTGTCCGAAATGCAGACTGCCGTGTTGATTGCATTGGCGAATCCTGGCGCGTTGCCGATGGAGTGGGTGGTCGGCGTCGGTGGAATGCGAGGCACGCGGGTCTGAAAATGCTGGACGATCTTCGCGTCAAGACCCATTTCCATGTTCTGTGCACGCAATCGCCAACGCATCACGTAGCCGCGCAGGTCACGGATATCGGGAAAGCCCAGCTTGTCCGGATACGGGCCGCCGCCATCGTTGGGCGCAAAAGCATCGGCCGCGCGCGACCAGCTCTGAAACAGCAGATGTAGCTGTCCCACACGGCGGTGGTTTTCGTCGGCCCACAGCTTAGGCATAACCGAACCTGAAATCGACGCAGTGTTGTTCAACCTGTAACTGCCCGTGCGCGTGCCCCAACCGCCGGTGCCTGATGCGCCGGTCTTGACGTAGCGGCCGTGTTTGCTGCTATCGACATCGTAACAATAAGCGATCGTGCCCGCTGGATAATTGAGGTTGGCGATCATTTTGGCGTAAGCACTTCCAGCGTGATCGCTAACGAAACTGACTCCCGCCGTCTCGGTACCGATCAGCACCTCCGCACAGCTCGTGCCATCAACCATCACTCTCCGTAACGGGCATGGTGCAGTGGCAACTCCTTCTGGCGTATAAAACCACTCGCCAACTTTCGCATCTGTATCGAAATCGGTTCTGAAAACTTCCGTTGGCATATTCAGCTCCTTAATGTCATTAAATAGCGAGCATAGACGCGCCACCCCGCACACGCGCTGCCGCATCGATGCCGGAGATATTCTGCAAAATGCAGATCTCATCGACTGAGAAAGCCAGATTCAAATAGGGCCAGATTCGAATGGCGCTTACTTAAGGGTTTTCTCCTGTATTTCCAGTCCCCTCTGGGATTCCAATCGATTTTTTTCAGCGGGTTACGACAGCCATAGACCTCGGAGGATTGCACTTTTCTGGGTGGTGAGGCTTAAGTAAGTGCCATTCGGGCCAGATTCAATTTTTGTTGGTTATATCGCCGTGTATTGATTTTCCGAGGCGAACAAACAGCCGGGGGCTACCCGAAAACCGGCGCGCCTACCGCTCAACTATGCCTCGAAAGGCATTACTGCTGAAGGCATGCCGCTGCAGGAACGCTCTAGTTGCATTGATTCAGCTTCGTTCATCGCCTCCCGCACGATCGCCCGATACGCCGCCGCGTGCAGATTTGCGGTAAAAGCGAGGACACAATGGCCGGAGCGAATTCGCAGGGTGGGCGTTATGCCCACTATTTCAATCGCTCCGAAATTATTGCGCCGGCCTCAACGAACTTGAACGAAACAGGACTACGAGTCTCTGGAAATGCGAGGCTTCGTATTCAAGAAGATTGAGGCCGAATCAATAAGCGCAAGATCGGCGCATCCGCAACTCGGATGGCGCGTCGTCGGGCGGCGTTGAGGCATTTGTCGTGAGCGTAAAGCCCACCCTACGGCCTTTGCGTTCACTCCTGTTCGCGCGTGAAAAGCGCCCAATCCGACTCGCTGCCCGCCACCGGGATCAGCAGCATGATGCCAGTGGTGAAATTCGCGCTGCGCACGGTCACATCGCCGTTTCGTGCAGGCTGTAACCGATACGAGTCGCGGGTATAGCCGAATGCGCCGCCCTCGTTGACCAGCCGCTCTGCCCGCTCTGGTCCGAACGGGACGAAGGCCTTGGAACAATCCACGTCGACGCGACGTTCGGCGACAGGCCTTCCCTCCTGTTCGGCCACGAAAGACAACGTGCGCTGGTCGTGCATGCGCAGGCGGACATGCGTGGCTTCGGTGGCCTTGCCGAACAGCCGGCTGGTGGAGGTCGGTTGAGCGCCGGCTTGCGACGAAACACCTGTGTTGCGATACAAACCGGGCAGAAGATCGCACAGTGCGCCATTATCGACCGGGGCAGGCCAGCCGCTCGGCCGATCGGCGTGCGACATCATCACGCATCCGCTCAGCGATAGGACCATCAGCATGGGGAGAGGCTTGAGCATGGCATCGGACCCGGTTACAGGGCAGCGGACCTGCAGGCGGGGTCAGTTCAGAACAAAAGTAACGCTCACCGACGCCGTGACCATGACCTGGCCCGGCGCGAACAGCCCGGTGTCATCGACGCGCGCGCCGACCTCAATCGAACCGTTGGTTGAGCTGCCGTAGCGGTCGATTTCCTCAGTGATATTCACAGCCTTGCCGATGGTCTGGCCAAGCGCACCGGACATCGCAACCGCTTTCTCGCGTGCAGCTCGTATCGCCTGCTCACGCGCCATGTCGCGATATTTGCGCGGCTGAGAGGTTTCGAGCACGACGTTTCCGACCTCGCAGTCGGCGCTTTGCAGCACTTCGGCATAGAAAGCCTCGAACCGACGAAGGTCAGTCAGCAACGCGATCATCTTCCTGCTCACCAGATAACCACGCACCGGACGGCTGTAACGCAATTCGAAGTCTTCGTCGCGATCGCCCGGCTCACGCAGGATGTCCATCGAAACCTTTTGCGTTTGGATATCACGCGGCTGGATCCCATAGCGCCGCATCAATTCGAAAACGCGTTCGGTACTGGTGTCGTTCGCACGTTTGGCGGCATCGAGCTGAGAGGCGAAACGGATGCTGTCGAGGGTGATCACGGCCTGATCCGGCGCGACACTGACCCCGCCAGTGCCCTGCACGGTAATGGTGGGGGCGGATGCCGCACCGGACGATGCTGCGAGGGCGCCGGCCGAGGCCGCATGGCTGGCGGCGGGCCCGGCGATCGCGATGAAAAACAAGGCAAACGAGGCGGTTTTTATCAACATGCAGGCTCTCCAAAGCATCGAGAAGCGCGTAGGCTGGGTCATCGACCCAGCCATATGCAAGTTAAAAACGCGTAGCATGTGGCCCGAGTAAGCGTAACGCGCGCACTCGGGATAACGAGACGCTTGTCTCACCGAAGGTTCCCGGGTGCGGCCTATGGCCTTACCCGGACGACTTGCTGCTTGCGGCCCCGTTTTTGGACGCCGTTCTTGGCAGGCTGTCTTCCGACAGCCCGCCAGGCCTCGCTTGTAACGGTCTAGCAGCAACTGCCGCCGCTTACAGCCACAGCGTCATGGCATGGTTTGCGACGAGGTTGATCAACGAAACCGAGCTGCCCCAGTAGGTGCAGCCGTTATTGCTGCCAACATGCTCCAGTCCGACCGGAACCGCCCAGACCGGGTCGAGGTTTCTGCAGAACACTTCGACCTTCGAGGTGCCGAGCGCCGACACCAATTGCGTACGGAAGCTGGCATTGCCGACGCGCGCCGGATTGTAGGCTTCCATGTTCGGGCGTTTGCCGCGGATGGTGAACGAATAAGCTTCGGCCATCGCGCCGCCGAGACTGTGCCCCGTCACGCTGTACGTGTTGTTGCAGGCCACCGCGTCGACTGCGGGTTTGTAGTTGATGAGCCTGCTGGCATAGCCTGAGCCGA
Source organism: Lysobacteraceae bacterium (assembly GCA_008015095.1). Taxonomy (GTDB): domain Bacteria; phylum Pseudomonadota; class Gammaproteobacteria; order Xanthomonadales; family Xanthomonadaceae; genus Lysobacter_I. The sequence goes on from SSEV01000203.1 coordinate 21,390, forward strand.
TTCTTGCGCTGTTGGCCGGCTCACCGGGGACGGTCACCGCCGTGCCGAACTGGTTCTCGATGTTCGTGAGCCAGTCGCCTGCGGTCGAGGAACCTCTCCACGAGACGATGCAGTCCGTCGTGCCGTTGCTGGTGCTTTTCCAGACTTTCACGACATCGCGATTCAGGGCCACCGTGTAGAACCGGGTGCCGATCTGCCCATTGCTGGCGGTCGCCTGGTAGGCGTTGTTGGCGAACCATGCGTAGTTGCTGCCCGGCGCAATGGCCTTGGTCGAGAATTGATTCGCAAGCAGCGCTTTTGCCGCCGAAGTCTCCAGATAATCGATGCCCACTTCGACCGCCGCGTCGGAGGGCGTCAGATCGGTCGCAACAGGCCACCCTTTCTCCCAGGAAATCCGAACCGCGACGTTCTGGAGAGTCTTGCTGTTCACAGTGGGATAGTGCGCGGCGAGGAACGCATGCAGGCGCGGCACATTCCAGGTTCCGCTCTCCGCCATCACGACCCAGTTCAGATCTCTGGCGAGATCGAGAACGGACTGTATTTTCTTCTTGTTCCACGCGATGCTGTCGACATCGATATAGACAATGGCGTCGGTTGCGCTATGCGGCAGCGTCGACAAGTTGTAGCGCTTGGTCTGGCCGTCGAAGATCTCAAAACCGACATCGCCCATCGTCGAGGTCAGCGAAATGACCGGCATACGGCCGTTCGCAGCCGCGGACGCACCTTGATTCGAGTGGGTGTTGCCCGGGCTTGTCGTGAAACCGTTGTTGCCGGCCATTGCCAGTGAGCTTGCTGCGATGCCCACAGCCAAAAGCCCGAGCTTGATCGTATTGTGATGCTTTCTCATGATTTTCCTTAATCTTGATGATTGAACGGATCGTCTTCCCTATCCCTTACAGAGGGGCGGAAGTGCCTCGCGGATTGTCCGGAGTACCCAGAGCGCGAGTGAAGCCTGCACCGAATGCGGGGCTGTCAGCGCCCAGGGTGAGGTGAGTCTAACGGAGAACATGCGTTCGTAGGGCGGGTTTCAACCCGCCTTCTAGAAACGCCATTGTTCCATCAGCGTAGCTCCGTTCTTGGCGGGTCAAGACCCGCC
>SSEV01000038.1 GCA_008015095.1 Lysobacteraceae bacterium
GTAAAAGCGTCTACGACTGACGATCTCTCGCCCTAAAGCCGGAGCGGCGTTTGGTGGCGCCTTATAAATCAATGGGTTGCGAAATTTTTAATAGCGCACTCAAGCATGGCCTGAATCTGTGACGTCTGAATAACACCACACTCCTGGCGTTATTCAGACGTCACAGATTCAGGCCATGCTTGAGTGCGCTATTAAAAATTTCGCAACCCATTGATTTATAAGGCGCCACCAAACGCCGCTCCGGCTTTAGGGCGAGAGATCGTCAGTCGTAGACGCTTTTACAAGGCGCTTGCGGCTCGCGCGTTCAAGGCCCCATAGGCCTACCACATGCCTCTTGCAGACTCCGTCGCAAAAAATCTTGGCACGCGTCCGCATGGCGGCTTGCCCCTGTACTGACAGGGGGTTACGTCGCCTTTTGAACAAAAACTCCAATTGAATCAGAGGGTTCTGATTTCTCATTCAGCCGGGATTAGGTTTCGGAAGCTACCATGCGCCCGCTTTCCCGCCGCAGGATGCGGGACCAGCGCGAGATCGGCAGGCGATGAACCACCCAGGCCGGGTGCTTCCCCAAGTTGATCCACGTTTGGGCAAAGCGACCATCAGAGTTCGCAGCCCTCCCCAGTACGCCATGTCGTCCCGTCGATGTTCTGCCCGGCCCCGGCCATCCGGCAGCGCAATCTTCGGCCCGAAGCAACGGAGCAAGGAGTCCTTATGAAGCTCGCATGGATCCTCTGGATCGCCTCGGTGTTGCCTCCTCAGGCCGCCGACTCGTTGTGCCTCAGCACGACGCTTTACCTCGAAGCACGTGATCAGCCAGTGCGTGGTCAACGCGCGGTCGCCGAGGTCGCCCTACGCCGCGAAGACAGCGGCCTATGGGGCGATTCGATGTGCGATGTGGTGACTGCGCGCAAGCAGTTCGCCCCGACCCTGGTTTCGCCACGCACCCGACTCAGCAATACCGAGGCCTGGTCGCAAGCGGTGACCATCGCCCTCGAAGCCGAACGCAACTGGGCGTTGCCGCCCGACCAGCGCAAAGAGATCGTGCCTGGCGCCAGCCATTTCGCCGCACTCTCGATCGCGCAGCCCAGCTGGCGCAATGCCTACCGCGTTGCAACCATTGGCGACCACACCTTCCTGAAGGTGCAATCGCTGAAACCGCAGGCCACGCAAACCAAGCGAGACTGAACACGCTCTCCTTCCCCTGGACGGCGCTTTCACGACGGCGGCCGCAATCCTGCGGCCGCCGTCACGAGGACAGAGCGTTCCAGCCAGCGAGCTTGAGGCACGAGACCAGCATGTCCATCTCATATGCTCCCAATCACCGCCCTGCTCGGCTGCAAGGAATCGTGCATGAAACTCTATTATTCGCCAGGCGCATGTTCGCTGGCCGACCACATCGTGCTGGAATGGATCGGTGCGCCCTACGAGGCGATCAAGGTCGCGCGTGAAGATCGCAAGAATCCCGAGTTTCTCGCCATCAATCCCGCCGGTGCGGTTCCCGCGCTGGAACACGATGGATGGGTGCTGACCCAGAACGCAGCGATTCTCAATTATCTGGCGGATCTGTTTCCGGAGTCGGGACTTGGCGGCGACGGCAGCGCGAGAAGCAGGGCCGAGATCAACAAATGGCTGGCCTTCGCCAATTCGGATGTCCACCCCGCGTTCAAACCGATCTTCGGCAGCACCGCCTATCTCGAATCGCCCGAGCTGATCGAGCGCAGCAAGCAGAGTGCGCGCGCGCTCGTGCGCGGTCTGTTCGAGCGCGCGAATGCGCATTTGCAAGGCCGCGACTGGTTAACGGAACGGCGTTCGATCGCCGACCCGTATCTCTATGTCACCTATCGTTGGGCCCGCGTGACCGGCGTCGATCTCGACGGTCTCGATCATCTCGCCGCGTATGCGTCGCGAATCGAAAGCGACCCGGCCGTGCAGAAAGCCTTGAAGGATGAAGGCCTGACCTGAGGCCGCCAGCGCCATGCTGGCGTCAGCGCGGACCAGTATCGCGGCCCTCGAGCGCAAACCGGAATGATTACGAGTGACTGGATAACATGCGAAGCTCGCGCAGCATGTTGCAGAACATCGCCCCCTGCTCGATCGCATCATCCAGCGCGATATGCGTATGCGGGAGCGGATCAAACCACCGCTTGGGCATATTGGCTTTGACCGCGTCGCGATAGCCGCGGCCAAGCAGGGCCATCGCCAGCGTCTTGATATCCAGAGCGGAATGTCCGAACGGGTTTTCACCGACGAAGCGCATCAGATACCAGTGGACGAAACCGAAATCGAAAACGACCGGATAGGCGACGAACACAACCCTACCCGGCAGATCGCGTAACCATTCGGTATAGCGGCGCATCACGGCCGCAGGGTCTTCCGGCGCATCGCGACAGGCGGCCCAGGCCTTGGGCTGAGTCGCCCACCATGCGGCGGTCTTCGGATCTGCCATGGCCCCCTCCAGTGTGCGCAGGTTCGCCGAAAACGTGGCGATCAGGCGTTTGTCTTCGGTGTAGGCGGCCGAACCGATGCTGAGCATCGAATGCGGCCCTGGAATCGGCCCATCGGTTTCGATATCGGTGCTGACGTAGATTTCGGTCATTGCGCGCCCGAGCCCAAGAGCAATCCCATCTCCGTGGATTCAGTGATCCCGCCAGTCGCGGGTCATTTCCAGATAGGTGAAGGACGCCGACCAAGTGATCAGCACGAATCCGGTCAGCGCGAGCGTGCCTGCGAGAAAACGGATCGGTCCGACCGGCGCGAGATCTCCGAAGCCGACGGTGGTGAAGGTCACCGCCGACATGTAGACCGCATCGAACAGGCCGAGCGGATGCGCACCGGCGATACTCCCGGTGTGCTCCAAGTGCAACAACCCCCAGATCGCGGTGCCGAAGATCCAGATTTCGGCCACATGCAAGATCAGCACGCCGAAAATGCCGTATAGCACCTTGCGCCGGCGATGACTCTCATGCCGACGTGAAAGCCCGCGCGAAAGCAGGCTCAACCCCTCGTAGTGCACCAGCACGGCGATCCCGACCGACAAAGCGGTCGCCATCACCACAAGCAGGTTGGCGTCCCAGTGCTGGTACATCGCGCGGGACCGGCGTCAGCGCCGCTCGATCGGCGTGTATTCGCGGTCTTCCGGGCCGGTGTAGTTGGCGCTCGGCCGGATGATCTTGCCGTCCTCGCGCTGCTCGATCACATGCGCGCTCCAGCCGGTGGTACGCGCGATCACGAACAGTGGAGTGAACATCGGCGTAGGGATGCCCATCATGTGGTAGCTCGACGCACTGTACCAGTCGAGATTGGGAAACATCTTCTTGGTGTCCATCATCAGCGTCTCGATCCGTTCGCTGACATCGAACAGAGTCCGGTTACCGCCATCCGCGCACAATTTGCGCGAGATCTCCTTGATGATCGGATTACGCGGGTCACCGATGGTATATACCGGATGTCCGAAGCCAATGATGATCTCCTTGCGCTCCATCCGCGCGCGGATATCGACCTCCGCTTCATCGGTGCTGGCATAGCGACTGATGATGTCCATCGCCACTTCGTTCGCGCCGCCGTGCTTCGGGCCCCGCAATGCGCCGATCGCGCCGGCGACGCAGCTGTGCATGTCGCTGCCGGTGCCGGCGATCACTCTCGCCGCGAATGTCGAAGCGTTGAACTCATGCTCCGCATAAAGGATCAACGACTTGTCCAGAGACTCGGCATGCAGCTCGCTCGGGGGCTCGCCATGCAGCAGATGCAGAAAGTGCGCGGCGACGGTGTCGTCGTCGGTCTCGCACTCGATGCGGCGGCCATTGCGGGTGAAATGCCACCAGTACAACAACATCGAGCCGAAGCTGGCGATCAGGCGATCGGCGATATCGCGGGCCTCGTTCGCCGGATGGCCTTCCCTTTCGGGCAGGACCGTTCCCAGGACCGAACAGCCGGTACGCATCACATCCATCGGATGCGCGTTGGCCGGCACCAGCTCCAGCGCTTCCTGCACGATCGCCGGAAGACCGCGTAGACGCTTGAGTTTGGCCTTGTAGGCCTTGAGCTGCGCCACGGTCGGCAAACCGCCATGCACCAGCAGATGCGAAACCTCTTCGAACGTCGACTCCGTCGCCAGGTCATGGATGTCATAACCACGATAATGCAGATCGTTGCCGCTGCGTCCGACTGTGCACAACGCGGTATTGCCTGCGGCGGTGCCGCTCAGCGCCACCGATTTCTTGACTTTGGGCAATGCCTGGGGGGATTCGTTCATGGCCTGGCTCCTGGCGGAACTCGAATGTCTGAGATGTGAATGAAGATTTTACGAGGTTTGGCGGATGTCCGTTATTGCGCGCCATCCGCGTTGTCTATGGCATCGGGGAGTTATACGGTGTCCCCATCGCAGACGACGCCATGGATAAGCTTCGCTGCGAAAGAACGCGCCGGCGGTGGGCGTGACGGGGATCCGGGACAACGCGGATGTCCGTCAGCGCCGTCGGCCGACCATCCAAGCGCCCCGCACATGCGGGGCGCTTTTTTATCGAATCCGCTCGGCGATCCGAATTCGAAACCATTCCTCGGCTCAACCGTCGCAAGGCGGCCATGCACGTGTCGAATGCACGAATCACGTATGCGTCGCGTCATGACGGCGATGAATGCGCTCTCAGCTCTTATCGCGCGTGAATAAAGCGTCGAGCTTGTCTTCATAGGCGTGATAACCGAGAAAATCGTACAGCTCGGCACGCGTCTGCAGTGTGTCGATGATGTTTCTCTGGGTGCCCTCACGGCGCACCGTTTCGTAGAAATGCAAAGCGGCCTTGTTCATGGCGCGATACGCGCCACAGCAATACAGGGCGATATCGACCCCGGCATCGCGTAATTCGTCGGTCGTGAAAAATGGGGTGGACCCGAACTCGGTGAGATTGGCCAGAATCGGCACTTTCACCGCTGCCTTGAACTTGCGGTAGTCGTCCAGAGTCTTCATCGCCTCGGGGAAGATCATGTCCGCACCGGCCTCGACATAAGCGCAGGCGCGTTCGATCGCCGCGTCGATGCCCTCGACCGCCGCCGCGTCGGTACGTGCCATGATCACGAAGGCCGGATCGGTACGCGCATCGACGGCGGCCTTCACCCGGTCGACCATTTCTTCCTTCGACACCACTTCTTTGCCGGGCCGATGGCCACAGCGCTTCTGCCCGACCTGATCCTCAAGATGCACGGCCGCGACACCGGCATTGATGAAAGAACGAATGGTGCGACCGATGTTGAACGCGCCGCCCCAACCGGTATCGATATCGACCAGCAGCGGCATACCGGTGGCATCGACGATCCGGCGCGCGTCGGTCAACACGTCTTCCATCGTGCTGATGCCGAGATCCGGCATACCCAGCGAATTGGCGGCGACGCCACCACCGGAGAGATACAACGCCTTGTAACCCACGCGCTTGGCCATCAGGCCGGCATAGGCGGTGATCGCCCCCATGACCTGCAACGGCGATTCTTCGGCAAGGGCGGCGCGGAAACGAGCGCCGGGCGAATCGATGCGCATATTCGTGGCTCCTGAAGCGTCGGGGTCGCGGCCTGCGCCGAACCGGCGGATGGCGGCGTGATCGCGCGGCCTTTCGGGGCGCCAATCTGGCACTATCCGCAGGGTTGATCAATCTTGATCGAGTGAATCAATCTATCGCGATGTCCGACCTGCTGACCGCCCGCGAAACCTGCCGCCTGCTCGGCATCACCCAGGCCACGCTCTACGCCTACGTCAGCCGCGGCCTACTGGAGTCCCGACCCGGTCCGGACCACCGCACGCGGCTGTATCCGCGGCGCGATGTCGAGCGTCTGGCACAGCGCAAGCAGGTCGGCCGCGGGGCTGCGGCCGGCGCGGCGCACAGCCTCGACCGCGGCCTGCCGGTGCTGGAGACGCGGATCTCGCTGATCCGGCCGGACGGCCCCTACTACCGCGGCTGCTCCGCAGTGCGATTGGCGCAGAACGGCGCCACGCTCGAAGACGCCGCGCGCCTGTTGTGGGACTGTGGCGATCACGATCCGTTCGCGGCTTTGGACGGCGGCGATTGGCCGGCGCATGTCGCCGCGCTCGCCGCCGATACCGCGCTGCCGCCGCTGGAACGCGCGATGGCCGCGATTCCGCTGCTGGCGCTCGACGTGCGCCATTCCTTCAGCGCCGCAATGCGTGCGCGCCACGACATCGCCGCAGCGCTGCTGCGTCAGAACGCCGCGTTGCTGGTCGGCCGCCCGCCCTCGCTCGCACCCGTGCATCGCGTCCTCTCCGAATGCTGGAAACCCGGCGACGATGGCTTTGCCGAGATAGTGCGCGCCGCGCTGGTGCTGTGCGCCGATCACGAGCTCAACGTCTCCGCCTTCGCCGCGCGGGTGGTCGCCTCCACCGGCGCGCACCTGCATGCGACCGTATGCAGTGGCCTCGCCGCACTCTCCGGCCCGCGGCACGGCGGCGCGACCGCGCGCGCGTATGCGCTGATTACCGACGCGCGCGAGGCAGCATTGTCGCGCGAATACATCGCCGAACGCTTGCGCCGCGGCGAAGACCTGCCCGGCTTCGGTCATGCCTTGTATCCGCACGGCGACCCGCGCGCCGCCGAACTGCTCGCGCGTTTGCGCTCATCGCACGCGGATGCATCGACGATGACTGCACTCGATACGATCGTCGCCGCGGCCGACGACGTCGGCGGCCAACGCCCGAACATCGACTTCATGCTCGGCGCGATCTGCCACGCCTACTCACTGCCGGCGACACCGGCGCTGGTGATGTTCGCCGCAGGACGACTCGCGGGATGGCTGGCGCATGCATTGGAACAGCAGGCGGAAGGAAAGTTGATACGGCCGAGGGCGAGGTATAGGGGGGTGGAGCCGTAGGCGGGCCCGGAAAACGGGGGTAGCTCATTTTTTGCGATTGGCAGACGCCATAAGCAAAAAGGGCAGCTCGTGCCGCCCTTTCATCGTCGCTTCAAACCATGGTCGCGATCAGAGCAAGTGCGCGACGCCAGCGCGTTCTTCTTCGAGTTCGGCGAGGGTCTTGTCCATGCGCTCACGGCTGAAGGCGTCGATCTCGAGACCTTCGACACGAGTGTATTCGCCATTAGCGCAGGTCACCGGCACGCCGTACATCACGCTTTCCGGGATGCCGTAGCTGCCATCGGAGGGCACGCCCATCGTCACCCACTCGCCGTGTGTGCCCAGCGCCCAATCGCGCATGTGGTCGATAGCTGCGTTGGCGGCCGATGCGGCCGAAGAC
>SSEV01000097.1 GCA_008015095.1 Lysobacteraceae bacterium
GATCCGAATCGACTCGCCGCCCGCGTCGAGACCGGGGGCGTCGCGGACGATCTCGCGCAGGGACAGGTCGACGACGCAATCGCCGATGCGCAGGCGATCGGACGGCCGCGGACTCAGCAGGTTCTGATGCGACTTGAGCATGGATCGTGTGCTGTGGTCTCGGATCGCGACAGCGCATGATCAGACAGAAGACTCGACGCCGCGGAAGGCGCTTTGCGCCATCGGCGCGCTCCGTCAAACGGCCGGTTTGGCCGGGCAGGTCTGCGCGCCAAGCTTAACATGGCGGTGAGTCGCGCCATCGCCGCTGGCGATGGCGCCGGAGCGACGAATCGCGCTCGAATCGCGCTCGAATCGTGCTAACAGGCCCTAGGATGCTCAAGCGTCACATCATCGGCGCCATGATGTTGGCATATCGTTAACGATGGTCGCGCGCGGATGGTCGAAGCGGCATCCGTGCGATCGGCCTCGCCATGCCAGTCGATGCGGCCCTGCGCGCAAGCCGATCAATGCACGCCGTCGGTGTCGTTGCGTGACGGCGCGAACGCGCCGATGGATTACGCCCGAAGCTCGCGAAGCATGCTGGCGAAATCCCGGCTCAGTTTCCGGTCCGCCGCCACGGCTTGCGCGAGCGTGTCCAGCATTGGCCGCCACTCCGGGTACTCGCGGATTTCCGGTCCGTATTCCCACAACAGCACCGCGCGGACCACCCGCGTCGCTGCCGCCGCCAGGGCCTGCGGATCGTCGGGATCGGTTTCGCGCGCGATCGCGGCGATTTGTTCGCGTAACGCCGCACGATCGCGCGGCCGTGCGGTCTCCCGCGGTTTTGCGGATTCGATCTCGTCGGCGGCCGGCCGTTGCTCGGGGCGCGCGTTCTTGCGCGTGCTTTCCGCGCGCAAGGCGGCCATCAATGCCGATAGCGACGAAAGCCGGTCGATCATCGCTTCAGGCTCCGCGGCCGTAGCCGGCGATGAACATCCGTGCGCCCGGCATGGCGTCGCCAACCGGGGCTTGCGCGCTCTCGACCGGGTGCAGTGCGGGCCGCGCGCTGTGCGCGAACTTTTCGCGCAACGCCTGCATCTCGGCCGCCAACGTCGGCACCGGCTGCGGCAGACGCAGGCCGGCGTCCAGTTCGCGGATGGCGGTCGCTTCGCTGTCGGTGGCCAGCGCGCACAGCGCGCGGGCGTATGCCGCCATCGCATCCTCGCCTGCCGCGAGCGACGCCAGCGCGTCCACCGCTTCTTCGCCCGCATCCCGCATCAGCAACAACTGACCGAGCTGAAAACGGGCCATGCCGAAATCCGGAGAGACCGCCAGCACTGCGCGCAAACCCTGTTCCGCCCGCTCGAACATGCCCAACTGGGCGTGCTCGGCGGCGAGCAGATAGCGCGCGTTGGCGTGTTCCGGCTCGCGATCGAGCAGGGTCTTCAATAACATCACCGCCTCGCCATGCCGGCCGTTGTTCATCGCGTCGAGGGCGATGTATTGGAGTTCTTCGTTGTCCATACGTTCGTGGTTCATCTGGATTTCACTCGGTTGGCAAGGTCTCGGTCGACGCGACTGTCTGGAGGAATGCGCGCTGACGACAGCGTGCTGACCATAGTGGGGTTAGACGTCTGCGTTTGGGCGCATGGTCGTTTTATCCCGCGTCGCGGACAGATGTTTAGGGACGGTCTGAACGACACCCTCCTGGGGCGTGATTCAGACATCGCAGGCGCAGGCCAAGCCTGCGTTTGCTCCCGCGGAATCACCCTCCATGGCGTGTGGAGCCTCGGAGGTGTTCAGAGGTTCTTTTACGACATCGGCGGCCGGCCCGACGAAAACGCCGTCCACAGGGCCACTTCTGGCCTCGCTGGTTGACGCCATTGCGCAAACGCGCGATCTCAGCGTGCATTTTTCCGACATCATCCGAACGTGGAAACACGGGACAAGCCAGGCGTGGGCTTATCCCGTGTCATTGCCGTTCAATGACCGATCTTGGCCGTATGGAACATCCCAAAGCCAAGATCGCCAGGCCTGAAAGGATCCGGCGCCGTGTTTTTGAGCGCCTTGAATTCAATATTCCTGAGATCGATCTTTGGCGGAGCGGGCGTGGAATAGATTTCCAGTTCTCGGCTCAACCGCTGATGGAATCTGACGAAGCCTCTCTTGATGCTGACCGTCGCTTCGATCGTGCCGACGAACGCGTTGCCTATCACTGGCATCGCCCCCACGAACGCCGCCGTTCTCTCGAGTTTTCCTGCACCGAGATGCCGCTTGAACATGTTTCCAGCGTAGTGCGCCCGCTCAACGCCTCCGAGAGCGTATGCGGAATACTCACCCCACCGGAAGCCCGCACGGATGAACCTGCCCCATTCGTTCGAGCGGCCTTTTTTGTTCGCGGCGATCAGGCCCGACGGGTCTCCCGTGTCGATCGCTTCGGTAATCGCCGTGAAAACGGAAATACTTCCTTTGACAGTGTCGCTGATCGGCAAAGGCTTTTCTTCCCAGACTAGGCCCTGTGCGGCATCCAACGCCGCAAGAAACGGGTGCTTGGCGCCAAACAGATAGCCTGAAGCAGCCGCGAAGAACCCGTCCATTACTTTGTAATCCGATCGTTGCGCGGGAGACGCGTCGCCAAAAACGCGCGCGCCGAAATCCGTGATGACTCCGACGACATCTGCAGCTTTACCCAGGGACTCCAGGCCAACGCGCGCCCACTTCATGGTTTCAACCAGCGGAGCATACGAGTCGATCGCGACCGGGAGCACTTTTCTGGCGAGATCTTCCGCGGCATCGCTCGCCATACCGGCTTTTTCGAAATGAGCTTTGTACGGTTTTCTTCTGACCTCTTCCAGTTTTGCTTCGGCTTTAGCGAGCCTTTCGCGAACGGCCTCCGTCGGCTGGCCGTTCTGTATGCGATAGGCCAGGTTCTTCTTCAGCCCATCCACGCTTCCAGGATGCCATGGCACGCCGCCGCGCCGCACTGCGTCTATTGCGTACCGCTGCGCAAGTCGGTCATCCATTTCGATGAAACGCACCAATTTTGGCAGTGAATTCAACGCCCATTCGATGATGCCGCCAGCCATATCCGATGCGTCGTTGACAGGCCCGTAGGGCAGATCTCGCAATAGCGTGCTGGGTTGTTTTTTCGGCTCGTTCACTGGCGCGGGCGGCTTGGCTTTGTCGGCTGCATTCTGAGCGTTCCGTGGCGCAGGGCCTTCACTTTTTGTCGTGCTTTCCTGGTTTTCTGGGGCGTCTGGTTCTTCTTCCTTTAATCTCCGGATGTGCTTAACGCCTTTGTCGTCGGTGATGATTGCGTAAGATTTTCCGTCTTTGACGATGACCTCCATATCAACGGAGGTGTCCAGCAACGGATCACGCTTCGGATCCTCCTGGTCGGGTTCTTCTTCGCCGGTGTCCGGGTTGTAAGTCGTGCTGATGCCGATTTTGATCACTGGGGCTTGATCTTTTCCCGACTCGTGTTCTTCATTGTTGGCGAAGATCGACACCGGGTAGCGCGTTACCCTGACCGCTGAGGGCCGCCTGACGTCCGGCTTTGGCGCCCCGGTTTCTCTCTCGATCGCACGGGCCGCTATTCCGCCAAAAAAGAAGCCGATTTGCCTGCCGACATACCCACTCGCGGCAGCTGCGACGTTCGGCTTTTCGCCAAGCGCATTTTGGGTCGCCAACGACACTGCCGTTGTGATCGCGCCTCTGACACCGTTCGGAAGTCGTTCCACTCTCACGCCGCCAACCGCGTTCGGATCCTGCACCTTTCCGCTGACCCGACCAAGCGCGGTGCCCAGCACGCTCAAACCTGCGCCGACGCCGAATTGCGACCAACGGAAATTACGCTGCTCGGGTGGCGTCTGCGCATATTCGGCTGCTTCCGTCAGCGTATAACTGGCCAGTCCGGCAACTGCCTGACCGGCGAAACTCGAACCGCCAGCACCACCGAATGCGCTCGCGACACCGCCGACTAAAGCGTCCGTGCCCAGACCGCCCCAGTTGAAGTTCTTTTGGGCGCCGTTGCCCATTGCGATGCCTTGGCGAACGAGATTGTTCGTCGCAGCGCCGACGGCGCCGCCGATGATGCCGCCGATCGGCCCCAGGTACGCAGTAAGGATCATCGTCGCGGCGGTGGTGATCACCGTCGTCAACGTTTGCACCATCCATGCAGCCTGTTCGTTGATGCACTGGTGACGTGAAATGGTCGGCGTCGGCGTCGCGTCGCCGATGACCTCCGCTGGGTTATAGGGGCGGAAGGTGCCGGCGTTGTTGCGCAGGTTGGAGACTTTATTCGGAATGCGCAGGGTGCGCCCTTCCTCGGTAGCGGGCAGGGCTTCCGAGGGGCCGTAGTTCAGCCCGTTTTCTTCGGCGATGAGATACCACAGAGCGCTATCACCGAAAACCGTGTACGCGATCCCGGACAGCGTATCGCCGCGCTGCACCACGTGGCTGCTCGCGCTCGATGCCGGATAAGCCGCGCTGATCGGCGTGTAGCCGCTGTTGAAACGGTCGTTGTTGCCGAGCACGCCCGAGCTGACCGCCGCGGCCTCTTCGCCGTGCGCGTAGAACAGATCCTGTCGACCCTTGCGCAGCGTGCCGTCGGTTTTGCGCTGTGCTTCTTCCTTGACCAGGATGCGTCCATCTCCGTCATACGAGAACAGCCGGGTCTTGACGCCGTCAACCATATCGATGGACTGGCGGATCAGGCGCCCGCGGTGGTCGTACGCGCTCGTGGTCTGGCCGGTCGATGCGCCGCCCGGTTTGCTCGACACCACGCTGATGCGTTTTTCTCGGTCGGCGCCGAAGACGGCGACATACTCGTAGCTGTAGCTGTTGTTGAAGTACTCAGCGGTGCCGCTGCCTTGTTCATAGAGGTAGGACTGCAGCTTGCCGTCGGTATCGTAGAGATAATTCAGGCTGCGCGAGGACAAGGCCGCATCGACCGTTCCGTCGGTCTTGTACACAGTGACGGTTTGCCCGTTGAGTCGGCCGTCCAGTCGGTAGGTCGAAGCGGTGATGCTCTTGAGCTTCGGTATGCGGTCCTGTTGCCAGCTTTCCGAGACGACATCGCTGTATTGTGCGATCGACTGCACTGTGCCGCGATCGTCGACCGTGCGCAGGCTGTGGTCGTACCACTCGCCCATATCGTCGGGTTGCGGGCGCGGCGAGCCGCCCGGCGCCGTGCTGGTCATCTCGCGCCGGTTCAGGCGCTGGCTGACCTTGATCAGGTGGCCCAGGTCGTTGTAGGCGTAGCGCTCTTCGCGATAATCCTTCCAGACATACAGGACTCCGGTTTCAGGGTCGGTGTCGCTGCGCACGCCCAGCATTTTTTCGGAACCCGTGCGCCTGCCAAGCGCGTCGTAACGCAACTTGGTTCCGCCCGTAACGGCGCCGTTCGAGACGCCGCCCTCGGCCACGGTCATTCGTCCTTCGCGGTCATAGGCGTACCAGCGGTCGCTGACTTCCGAAGCGATGTCCGCCGCGCGCTGGAACTGCGCGCGAATCCGCCGGCGATTCCCGAGTTCGTCGTAACCGTAGGTCAACGATTCCAGTTTCGCACCGCCGTCCGGGTTCTCGCTGCGCACCTCGAGCGCACGGCCGAGCGCGTCGTATTGCGTACGCACGCTGCGCGCGAGGGCCGGCAGACCCTGCTCTTCGAGCCGCCATGTCCGCGACTCGCCGTCGTAGACCATCACTTCCTGTACGCCGGTGCGCTGGAAGCTCTCGCGGGCCTGCCTGCCCAGCACCGAGTAGTCGTATTGCGTGGTTTCGGCGGTGTCGAGATAGTCGGCGCCGCCGATGCTGCCCTGTGTGCCGGCGCGATATGCGTCTACGCGCTGCCGCAACAGACCGTTGTCGTGATAGGCGTAAGTGCGGGCTCCGATCGCGGCGCCGTAGCTTTCCTGCGCGACCTGGCCGAAGTCGTCGTAGGCGTATGTCGTGACGTGGCCGTTCGATTGCAGGCTGGCGTTGAGCCGTCCCAACGTGTAGTCGCCGCTGTCGTAGCTCCAGTTCTGCAATATCCTCTCGCCGGTCCATTGCGCGGTCTTCTGTCCTTGCGCGTCGTAGGCGTATCGTGTGGTTACGAACGCCGGGTCGCGTATCGCGAGCAACAGCCCGCGCTCGTCGTACAGTGCGTACTCGGTGCGTTCGCTCAGCGCGTTGCCGTGATCGTAGGTCGAGGTCCGGGTGCGTCGGCCGGCATCGTCGTAGAAATGATGGACGAGTTTGTGCGTCACCGTGTTCGCGGCGAGATGTTGCGGATTGCGGCTGTCGTAGGGTTCTCCGCCGGCCAGGCGCAGGACGCTGCGGTCGACCAGCTGTCCGCGACCGTTGTACGCTTCGACGAAGACCGTACCGGCCGCATTGCGGGTGCCTATCCGCTGGCCCAGCGCGTCGTAGATGTATTCGGTGCGGATCCCGGTCGCGTCGGTCTCCGCGCGCAACTGCCCCACGGCGTCGTATTCGCGGCTGCGTTTGCGTAGTTCGGTCTGTTCCACCGCGGCGGTGCCGGCGTCGTCGGCGACATCGAGTTCTTCCACCGCCCGGCCAAGCAGGTCGTAACGCAGTATGTGGGTGGTCTTGACCTGGTAGGCCAGACCGTTCTCGCGCCATGCCGTGGCCGTCGGAGATTCTTCGCGGATCATCCGATCGTCGGCGTTGTAGGCGTAGCGGGTGACGGCGCGTTGTTCGCTGCGCACGTCGCCACCGATGTTGAGCACATAGCGGCCCTGCGCTCTTTCGACGATATTGCCCCAGCGATCGAAGGCCTGCTCCGTCACCGGCGTGATCGCTTCGCCGATGCCGACGAAAGCCTCGCGAACCGCAGCGAAAGCGGGCAAGCGTTGGATGACGGCGCGTCCGCGCAGGTCGTAGCCAGTTTCGCTGATCCGGGTCTTGGTGCCATCGGCGTCGCTTTCGTTGCCGCGCTGTTCCACCCGCGTGGTTTGGCCGGCCAAGTCGTAGTAATAGACGGTCTTGCCGTCAGCGGCCTGTTTGGAGGTGATCTGGCCGGCGCGGTCATAGGCATAGCTCGCCACCGTCGCCGAGGTCAGGCCATCGAGCGCGCTCGAGCTTGCGCCCCAGACCCGCTTTTCTGCGGTGACTTCTCCGAAGCTGTTGTACAGCTTGCGCGTGCCGCTCTGTTGCGTTCCGGCGGCATAGATATCGAGTTCCGCGATCTGGCGTCCCAACGCGTCGTAGACGATGCGTTTGTCCAAGGTCTGCGCGGCGACGTTCCAGTCGTGCATAGAGCTGTCACCGGCATTCACGGTCTGCCGGATCACCCGCCCGGCGTAGTCGTATTCGAAAGCCTTGCTTCCGTTCCAGCCGCTGCTGTAGATCTGATTGCCCGCGACGTCGAAACCGTTCTGCTGGAAGAATACGGTCTGCCCCGCAGCCGTCTTGCTCAACTCGACGGTCCTGCCGAAGGCGTCGTAAGCGAAATGGGTTTCCAGCGTGGTCTGGATCTGGTTGCGGAAGGGGTCCGGTCCGCCCGCGATGGAGGTGCGGCCGACGGCGCGTGAGGCTTCCGTCACCAGCACCTGATGCCCGAGGGCGTTGTACACGGTGGTCGTCGCGTTGCCCGCCGCATCGGTTTGCACGGTGACTCTGCCTACGCCGTCGTACTGCATGGTCTGCATCGTGGTCGCCACATCGCGACCATTGCTCAGCTGGACGTAGGCGTTGCCGTTCCACTGGCTGTAGCGCAGACCCTTGCGCCGAATGGTCACCAGTTGATCGCGCGCGTCGTATTCGAAGGCCGTGATCCGGTCGTCCGCGCTCGATGCGGGCGGCGGTGGCGGCATGTATTGGCCGCTGGCGCCTGCAGGGCCGGCGTTGGCGTATTCCACCGTCTCGGTCATATTGCCCAGCGCATCGTAGCCGCGCGTGGTGTGGTAGCCGAGCGCATCGATGCTGCGCACCTCGCGTCCGGCGGCGTCGTAGTAACGCCAAGTTTCGTTCCAGCGGGTCGCGTCGATCTGGACCGCTTCGCGGTGAATCTCACCGAAGGCGTTGTATTGGTACTGCGTGACGGCCGCTCCGTCGGTGGTGGTCGCGACGCCGGGATTGGCCGCAGCGGCGACCCCACTGTAATAACGCTGCGCGGCCGGGCCGCGAACTTCGATGCGACGACCGAGCGCGTCGTAACTCGTCGTCGTCGTCCGCGATTGTGCGTCCGTTGCGGTCTGCGCCGCGATTTCGGTCGCGTGCCAGTATTCGCGCCCGGACGGCGGAGCGCCAAGCGTCACGCTATGTCGTGTCGTGGTGCGCTGTTCACCGAACGCGGTATAGGTGTGCGCCGTCACGCTGCCAAGCGCATCCACTTCGTGGCTCAAGCGGCCCAGCGCGTCGTAGGCGCGGTAACTCGCGAGATAATCGTTTTCGCCCGCACCATGACGCGTCTGGCTGCGCACTGCATTGCCGAAGAGGTCGTACGACACCTTGGTCGCGCGCTGGAAGCGGCCGGGCGCCTGTTCGGCGACCACCGTTCCGGTCGCCGGGTCGTACCAGCCGGGTTCGATGCTGAGGATCTGCCTGCCTAGGCGATCGTATTCGAACAAAGTCGCGCGCGCGGCCGGCGTTTGGTGGGCCTCGGTGCGCCGGGTCAGGTTTCCGAAAGCGTCGTATTCCAACGCCGTCCGCATCGCCTGCAGCGTCGGCGTGGCTCCCGCATTCCATTGCAACAGCACCGCAGGCGCGGTCTGCAGCGTCAATCGGCCCTGGCGGTCGTATTGGTAAGTCCAGGTATGCCCGTTCTTGTTGGTGTAGGCGGTCTTGTCGCCGAGCGCATCGTAAGTCCAGCTTTCGCTGTAGCCCATGGCGTCGGTCGTGCTCACGATCCGGCTCAGCGCGTCGTAGCCGTGATGGACGCCACGGGTTTCGCCGTCGCCGAGAATGCGGCCGCCGCGTTGCGCGCTGAGCGCCGCTTCGGTCCAGGTCGTGGTCTTGTCGAGGATCAGCGCGTATTGCCGCTGCTCCTGCGCGCGTCCCAGCGCGTCGTAGATGGTTTCGCTCAATCCGCCATCGGCCGCGATCTGGAAGCGCTGACGCCCGGCGCTGTCGTAGACCATGTCCACCGCGCGGTCCTGGATATCGGTCTCGATCGCGGCCGCCACCGTGGTCTGGGTGTACGCGGCGATGGCGCCGACGGTCTTCGCGTACGCGATGCTGCGCAGTACATGACCGAACGCATCGTATTCCGACTTCGTGGCGATATGTCCGATCGCATGGCCCTGCGCGTCCAATGCGGACGCCTGCAGCGTGTAGACCTGGCGGCCTGCGCTGTCGTAAACCATCGCGCTGCGCCGATCCTGCGCCGAGCCCTGCGCCGCAGCGGCGAGCGTCGCTTCGCGGTAATCCGCCACCGCGCCCAATGCCGTGGCATAAGCGATGGTCTGCACGACCCGGCCCAACGCGTCGTAGTCCTGGCGATGGAGCAGATGCTGCGTGGCCACGCCTTGTGCATCGCTTGCCGCGACGCGCACGCTGAAGCGCAGGCGGCCTGCGGCGTCGTAAGCGTTGCGCACGACCTGGTTGCGGGCGTCGTTGCGGCTCACCGCGGCGTCGATCGACGACTCGTCGTAGGCGCCCGATTGGAGGCTTGTCGCATAGCGCAACTGCGCGACGACGGCGCCGGACGCATCGTAGACGTTCTCGTTCACGCCGCCCAGCGCATCGACGCTGAAGCGCAGGCGATTGTTCGCATCGTAGGCGTAACGATGATGGCGGCTCAGGCCCAGCGTATCCTCGCCGGCATAGCCCATGGCGGCGAGTTCGGCTGCGATTTCCGCCACGGTGAACCCTTCGGCCGCGATCGCGTTCACCCGCGCTTCGTCGAGGAACCTGTCGTAGCGGAATGTTTCGATCACATTGCCGTTGGCGTCGTAGCGCCGTTCGTGCACGATCCAGTCGTCGCCATTCGCGGCCTGCAGGACATAACGCTGACGACCATCGTTGTCGTAGACCCGAAGTTCGCGCCGATCTGTTTCGCTCGCGGCCAAGGTCACGATGCCTGCGCTGTCGCCAAAACTCGCCAACTGTTCGGCCTGCGCCCGGACGGCGTAACGCCGGGTTTGTTCTACACGGCCATTCGCGTCGTAGAGGGTCTCGTCGACCTCGCCAAGCGCATTGATCGTCTGCTGCAACTGCCCGGCCGCATCGTAGGCGTACCAGGTGCTGTTGCCGGCCGCATCGATCATGCGGCTCAAACGCCCGGCCGCGTCGTAGCGATACTCCGTAATCAGGTCACGCACTGCGATCTGACCGTTCGACAGCGGTTCGCGCAGTTCGACGATGCCGCGCGTGCGCCGGCCGAGCGCGTCGAAGGTGTAGCGGGTGACTTCTTGTGCCGGTTGATCCTTCGTGCCGCGTTCGATCTTCGAGATGTTGCCGGCTGCGTCGTAGTGGTAGTAAGTCGAGAGTTTCAGGCCGGTGGGATCGATGACGGTCTGCACCAGACGATCGTTGCGGTCGTAGTGCATTTCGGTCACGCGCGCCGCGCTGGTGCCCGCGCCTTCCGTCGTTCGCACCACCCGCATCTGCGTTTGCGTCTGTTCCGGGAATTCGTAGAGGGTCCGAAGCTTCAAACCGTCCGGATCTATTTCGCGTTCGATCACGCGATTCACGGCGTCGTAGCGCAGAACCGTCACGGTGCCGCGCGCATCCACGATTTGGGACAGCCTGCCGCTGTCGTCGTAGATCTGTTCGTTGATCTTCTGATTCAACGCATCGGTCACGGTACGCAACCGACCATCGCGGTCGTACTCGTAGCGCGTGATATTGCCGCGGCCGTCGGTGACCCGCAGCGTTTCGCCGTGCGCGGTCTTGACCGTGGTGACTACGACACCCTCCGGCGTGGTCATCTTCACGCTGCGCTCGGTATCGTCGAATTCGTAGCGTGTGCTCCGGTTCAGCGCGTCGTAGCGCGCGACCACTCGGCCGAACGCGTCCGATTCGGTGCGTTCCATGCGTCCCAGGGCATCGGTCACCACCACGATCCGGCCGTTGTCCTGATAGCTGATCTGCACCGCGTGACCAGCGCCGTCGATCGTGCGCACGACCCGGCCATAGGCATCGTATTCGGTGCGGGTGTTGTGATTGAGGCCGCCGATATCCTCGGTGCGCAACACGTTTTCGCCGCGCAGGTTGTAGCCGTAGACGCTCGTGCTTGTCGCGCCGGCCGACAGTGCGCGCGTCACGCCGGCCAATTGTCCGTACTGCGTATAGGCGTAGGTCGTGGCGACGCCCTCGGGATCTAATGTGCTCAACAAGCGCCCCATCCGGTCGTATGCGTGCGCAGTCACCGCATCGCGCGCCGCATCCGGCGTCAGCATCGAGAGGAAGGCGCTGCTCGCGTAGCCGCCGCTCAGTCCCTCCCGCTGCGTCGCGGTCAACCATGTCGCGTAGCGCCGGGTCGACGTCGCCTGACCGAAAGCGTCGTACGTCGTTTCCTCGACTTCGCCCTCGGCATTGACGGTGTGCGTGAGGCGGTTGTCCTGATCGTAGTAGAACCAAGTCCGATGGCCGTTGGCGTCGGTCGCTTTCACCTGGCGGCCGAAGCTGTCGTATTCGTAACGCACGCCATAGCGGGCGATCGCCGCGTCGATCTGCGTCTGGCTCGGCGTCTCGCCGAGCGTCGCATCGCCCACGCCGCCGAGGGTTCCGGTGATCTCGCCGAAAGCGTTATAGCGGGTGCGTGAGCTGCGCTGCTCCGGGGCGCCTTCCGCCGCGATCCGCCTTACCAGGCGACCCGCGCTGTCGTATTGGTTGCGCGAGACCATGCCGTCCGTGTTGGTGAGCGGGCGCGGCCGACCATAGCCGTCGTAGGCCAGGGTCGTCGTGGTCGCGGCGCCGGCCCTCCCGCGCACATCCGCCAAGGTGTCGGTGGCCGAGTTCACGGTCACCGCCTTGAGATAACGCAGGCTTTGCTGGCGGTTGCCGTGCGCGTCGTAGACGGTCTCACTGAGGAAACCGCGTTCGTCCACCGTGCCGGTGATCCGGCCCTGCGCGTCGTAGAACAGGTGGCTGCGCAGACTACTCGCGCCGCTCGGGCGCAGACCCGCGAGCGCATCGGTCAACGGCGGCAACAGCGCCTGCGCGGTTAAGCCGGGATCGTCGGATAGTCCCAGACCTTGTCGCTGCCCGCCAGGCAGGGACTGCCGGTTCGGCGGGCCGTTCTCGCCGCTGCCCACGACCTGGATCTGAAAGCTGACCGTGGTCGTGCCGCCCTGGCCGTCATTGACGGTCACAGTCATCGTCGAAATGCCCGAGGCCGTCGGCGTCCCGGTCAGATGTCGGCCATCGGCGCTGACGTTCACCCAACTCGGCTTGCCGCTGTAGCTGAAACTCAAGGGATGACCGTTGATATCGGTGAATGCGTTGCCGACATCGAGATCGAGCGTATCGCCGCCATCCAAGTCCAAGAATGCGGATAAACCGCCCAGATACGCCGGCGGGGCGTTCAGCACGGTCAGCTGATAGGTCTGGGTGACGAATGCGCCATGCGGATCGTGCGCCGACACGGTCCATTGATAGGCGCCGACCGAGGCCGAGCTGCCGCTCACACCGCCGGTAGCCGGATTGAAGGCCATTCCAGGCGGCAAGCCGCCCGCGACCAGCGCATAGCTCAGCGTCTGTCCTTCCGGATCCGACGGCGGCGGCGGCGTGAACGTATAACCCACGCCCGACATCACTGTGCCCAGGGCTTGCGATCCGCCCCAGCCGTCGCCGGCTGGAGCATCGTTACGCACTGTCACGCTGAAGGCCAGGCGCACGCTGCGGCCGTGCGCATCGGTCGCGCTCAGCACCACGGTCTGCGGTTGTTCCGCGTTGCCGACGCGACTGGCTTGCTGAGGCCGGCCGCTCACTCGCCGCGTCGCCGCATCGAAGCTCAATCCCGCCGGTAGCGAAATCGCGCTGTAGTTTAAGGTCTGTCCTTCCGGATCGATCGCTGCGGGCACCGTGAACGCATAGTCCGTGTTGACCCGGGCTTCCGGGATGCCCAACGGATCGATTGCGTTCCAACGCGGCCCCTGGTTGGTCACCGTGAGCACGAAACGCCGCTCGGTCACTGCGCCCTGCGGATCGCGGACCTGCGCCGCGATCACATAGCTGCCCGGCGTATTCGGCGTGCCGCTCAAAGTGCGCGTCGTCGCATCGAAACCCACGCCTGGCGGCAGCAGCGATGGGGCGATGCTGTAGACCAATGCGCCTGCGCCGCTGTTGGCATCGCTCGCCGCAGGCAGCGTCAGGCTGAAACCGGTTGTATTCACCGCCACTTGCCGATCCGCCAAAATCGTCCACGAAGGCGCGGTATTGGCGATCGTCAATGACAACGTGACTTCCGCATGCTTCGGTGCGGTCGGATGACCATCGCTCACGCGCAAGGTCACGCTGTAGCTGGTTGCGGCCGCAGGCGGCGTGCCGTACAAGCGCAGGCCCGTCGCATCGAAGCTCAGCCACGGCGGCAAGACGCTGACCACGCTGTAGACCAGCGTATCGCCATCGGGGTCGTAGGCGGCCGGCAGGCGATACTCGAACGGTCGTGCGCCATCGATGGTGCGATTGGTGACGCCCGTCCACACCACCGCGGCGCTGTTGTCTTCGCGCGGACTCGGCGTGTCGTAGCGGATCGTCTCGACCAGCCGCCCCGCCGCGTCGTACTTGTATTCGGTGAGGTAATTCATCGCATCGAGCATGCCGATGCGGTGACCGTCGCGATCGTAGAAATAGCGTTCGATCCGATCGCCGCTCTGAAGCCTGGTCACCCGCGATGCGCCGTCGTAGGTGGTCACGGTGACGGCGTTGGCCGCGTCGGTCTGCGACAGCAATCGACCTGCGTCATCGTAGACGTAGGCCGTGACCCGATCGTGCGCGGCGTCCGACAGCACATCGCTGCCCGCGCCACCCACGGTCAGCGCGTGCTTGGTCACTGTCCCGCTCGCCGTATCGAACCAGCCGCTGGTGTTGGCCCGATTGCGGTATTGCGTTTGCTGTATCAGATGACCGTTGTCGTCGTAGGCCATCGCGGTCACCGCACCGGTGGCGTCCACGCTGTACTGCAGGCGACCGGCGTTGTCGTAGAAACTGTAGCTGCGCAGATCGTCGCTCGGATTGTTGTTGTTGGCGCCGACCTGCGCCTGCATCCGCAGCCGGCCCTGCGCGTCGTAGACGTAGCGGCTGATCCGGTTGGTCGCTCCGTCGCTCTCGTTGACCGCGATCAACCTGCCCCGGACATCGTAGGACTGCAGGATGGTCAGGCCGGCGCCCGTGGTCAGGCTGATCGTTCCGTTCGTATCGTCGTAGGCCGTGATGCTCGTGCCTTCGGCGCTCACCAGCGCCAGTTCGCGCCCCATGCCGTCAAAGGTCACGCTGGTCAACACCGTGCGTTGGTCGCGCGCGGCGCCGCGCACCGCGATCGTCTGCAGCAGGCGGCCGTATCCGTCGTAGATGTATTCGGTGACTGTGGCCGCCGCGTCGAGGACGCCTTCGCCGGTCGTCGCGTTCAAGTTCGCGAAGTCGGTGCGCTTGCTGACATTGCCGCGAAGATCATAGGCGTACTGGCTCATCTGCGCCTGGGCGCGGTCCTGCGGGCTCGATTGCGACAACCATGTCGTCAACTGGGTCTCGCTCAGCGTGTCGGTCGTCGCCAATGCGGCCACCGGATAGCGGCCAGCCGCATAACTCAGGGTCCGTTCCAACTGTCCGTAGACCGTGCCGCCATCGACATAACGATGCTCCGTCACCCGTCCTTCCGCGCTCACTACGAAACGCAGCCGCGATTTCGCGTCGTACGCATAGCGCACGGTTTCCGGATCAGCCGGCAGACCGGCGCCTTCGCCATCGAGATCGCGAATGCGATAACGCGTCTCGGTCGTCACCTGGTTGCGCGCGTCGTAGGTCCAGGTCACGGTGTTGCCTAGCGCATCCCGCTCCAGCGTGCGATTGCCTTGGGCGTCGTACTGATACGTCGTCGTTTTGCCGAGCGCATCGGTCGCGCGGATCACGTTGCCGTTCACGTCGTATTCGAAGCGTGTGCTCAGCGCAGCGCCGCCGGCCGTGGCCGCGGGCGAACGAATCTCGGTCAGCCGTTGCTGCGCGTCGTACAGGTAACGCCACTCGCGGCCGCTGTCGTCGCTCACCCTGGTCTGGTTGGCGATCGAATAGTCGAAGCTGTGGGTTCCGCCCGCATCGGTCACCGTCTTTACGCGATACACGGCGCTGGCGCCGACCTGTTCGTAGCTGAAGTTCGCGTACGCCGTGCCCGCCGCGGTTCCGTCGCCTTGCAGAATGCTGGCCACGCGGAAGCTGGCCCCGTCATAGGTGTAACCGGTCACGTAGAACCGATGGTCTGCGGTGTTTTCCGGCGTCAGATCGGTCTTCACCGAAGTCAGCCGGCCCAGGCTGTCGTAGCCGTATTCCACCTGTTTCATCAATGCGCCCAGCGTCGTCGTCGCACGCCCCGCCGCGTCCGTGGCCAGCGCGCGCGTCTCCACTTTCGACAACCGCGTCAGGGCGGTTCCGGCGACGGTCGCATAGGTCAACACCAGCCGTTGGCCGCTGCCGGCATCCACGACCTGGCTCAAGCGGCCATTGGCGTCGTAGAGCGTGTCGATCCGGTTTCCGGACGCGTCGGTGACGCTCGCCAGGCGGCGCGTGCTCGCGGTGTAGCGCTCCACCATCCGGGTGTCGCCGTCGGTCCATACCCATTGCCGCTGCGGTTCGTCGTAGACGAAGCCATCGTGAGCGCCATCGCCTTCACTGCTGACATAACGCTGTTGCGTCGTATCCCAGGCGTAGGCCGTGGCATGTCCGTCGCCGCCAATGCGGGTGACGGTGCTGCCGGTCTGGCCGGCGGCGCCGTTGACTGCGATCCTGCGCTCGCCGTCCCAGCGCCAACCGTCGCCATCGCCGTCGTCGAGCAGGCCTTGCGCGTTGTAGGTGCGCAAATGCCCCAGATCCAACCCTCGACCGGACAATTGCTCGTCCATGGCCTGCAGGATCAGATTGCCGTTGGCCGCATTGACATAGGCCGCGCCTCCGTACAGACCCTGACGGCCTTGACCGATCACGCCCGCGCCGCCCAGGGTGTTCAACGATGTGTTGAACAGGCCCAACCCATTTCCACCGACGATCGCCACCATAACGCCACTCCGGAATTCAGGACTCTTGTTTCAGAACCCATCCCGACAGGCGCGTGTTTGTTTACGCCCGCAGCATCGATCCGTGCAAACCAGGCAAATGAAAACAAGGGCAGATCTGAACGGCGCCATCCTGGCGTTTTCAACCGCCGCAAGTTCAGATCGAGCTGGAGTTTTATCCCGTCGGATCAAGCGCTTGCGCACTTGGCCCGCCCGCGCGCCATCCCCGGCGCGCGGCGCCTTTGCGTTGTTCAGAGGTTTCCGAGCAGATGCCTCGCTGCGAACACGCGCCTATCGCGAACGGACAAACTCCGCAGCGTGTTCCGTCCATTCGTTGCGGCAGCGGACGGCGACCGATAGCGGATCTGTCGGGGCGCTTCTACATCTCGCGCAGCGCGGCGCGCACCCTGCGCAGGGCTTCGTGGTGCAATTGCGAGACCCGGCCTTTGCTCAGGCCGTCTCGCGCCGCCAACGCATGAAAGGGGAGATCGCGGTAATAGTGATCCAGCAGAATCTCGCGCAGACGTTCCGGCAAGGCGTCGACCGCGGCGCGGATGCGCGTCTCGATCTGGCGCGTGCTCGCGTAGTGATATCCATCGCGGGAATCGGTGCTGGGCCGACAGGCCGAGCCGAGCAGAAACGCGATCGAAGCGTCGGCGACGGCGTCGACGACCGCATCGAATGCGTCGCCTTCTGCCCTGGCGGACTCGACGTCGGAATCGAACCATGTCTCGATGTGGTCGGTGGTTTGCAATAACCGGTTGTCCACGGCGCGCAGGCCATTGAGCACCGACCCGCGCACCCGGGATTGGGCGAACGCCCGGAACGGGACGCCGTGCTCCGGATCGTAGCGGGACATCGCTTCGAGCAGTCCGATCCGGGCGTTCTGCAGATAATCGTCCGATTCGAATCCGGGCTTTCTGTATTGGCGGAATAATCCGGCCCCGATCGCGGCCGCCCAGGGCGCGTAATGTCCGTACAACGCATCGCGCGCCGCGCGATCATCGTTCGCGCGCAGGCGCCGCCACAGCACGGTCTCGTCGAACTCCGCCTCGCCCATGCGCTCAGGCCCAATAACTGCTCAACAGGGCCTTGGACACCAGCACCCATCCGTCGATCAGCACGAACAACAGGATCTTCAACGGCAAGCTGATCGTCGAAGGCGGCACCATGATCATTCCCAGCGCCATCAGCACCGCCCCGATGACCAGATCGACCAGCAGGAACGGCAGGAAGATCACGAATCCGATCTGGAACGCGGTTTTCAGTTCGCTCAGCAGGAACGCCGGCATCAGGTAGCGCATGCCGATGTCGTCGATGGTTCGCGGAGGCTCGGCGCGGGCCATGTCCAGCACTGCGCGCAAATCGGATTCGCGGGTCTGGCGGACCATGAATTCACGCAATGGTCCCACCCCAAGATCCAACGCCTGCTGCGCGCTGATGCGTTCTTGCAGATAAGGTCCGAGCGCGTCGCGGTTGACCTGATCGAGCACCGGCGCCATCGAGAAATACGTCAGGCAGATCGCCAAGGTGACGATCACGCTGTTCGGCGGCGTCTCCGGCAGGCCCAGCGCGTGCCGCAACAACGACAGGCCGATGACGATCCGGGTGAACGACGTCATCCCGACCAAC
>SSEV01000127.1 GCA_008015095.1 Lysobacteraceae bacterium
CCCCAAGGGTTTCGACAAGATCCGCTTCGGCACCAAGGCGAAGACCGACGACTGGAACAAGGTGCTCGAAGGCATCGGCGCGCCGGCGCGCGATCTGCCGGTGCAGGTCGGCATCGGCATCAAGCCGGTGTCCTATCTCGGCACCGAACGTCTGGTGCATAGCGCGATCGCGTATGCGATCCAGAACAACCGCAAGTCGGTCACGCTGGTGCACAAGGGCAACATCATGAAGTTCAGCGAAGGCGCGTTCCGCGACTTCGGCTATCAGGTGGCGCGTAACTTCTACGGCGCGGTCGAACTCGATGGTGGCCCCTGGCACGTGATTCCGGAAGGGCGCCCGGGTGCGGGCCTCGTGATCAAGGACGCTATCGCCGACGCCTTCCTGCAGCAGATCCTGCTGCGTCCGAAGGAGTACGACGTGGTCGCCACGCTCAACCTCAACGGCGACTACCTCAGCGACGCGCTGGCCGCGCAGGTCGGCGGCATCGGCATCGCGCCAGGCGCGAACATCAACACCGTCACCGGCCATGGTGTGTTCGAAGCGACCCACGGCACCGCGCCGAAGTACGCCGATCTCGACAAGGTCAACCCGGGCTCGGTGATCCTCTCCGGCGAAATGATGCTGCGTTACATGGGCTGGACCGAAGCGGCCGACGCGGTCATCGCCGGGATGGACAAAGCTATCGCCAGCAAGCGCGTGACCTACGACTTTGCCCGCCTGATGGATGGCGCGACCGAAGTGAAGTGCAGCGAGTTCGCGGACGAGATCATCAAGCAGCTCTGATCCACGACGCGGTTCGTGCTGCCGCGTTCTGCTGGACGCGGTCCGCGCGAAAGCCGCCTGTCTGAAAGCAGCAAAGCCCGGCACAAGCCGGGCTTTGTGTTTGCGGGGTTCCTCGAAGAAGACGATCGCGCGATTCGCCCGCGGTATCCGCGCCGAGACGCTTGAGCGCTTCGCGCGCCGGTAAGGCTGCCGTGAAACACGCCATCAGCTCCGACCGCGATGCCTTCCACATCCTCATCCATGTCACCTCACGGTGTCTTCCCGCGGAGCATAGAACGCTGTCCCGATATTCCAAGCCACGACGTAGAAGCCGTCGCGGCTCAATCTTGCGCGCGTTCAGGCGCCGAGGAACGGATGCGGCCGCTTCCGATAGGCGCGCAGGGTCGGTACAAGCACGACCGCCATCATCACCAGCAGCAACAGCGACAGACCGAGTACGCCGCCCAACACGCCTTGCCAGAACGCGTTGATCGGACCGCAGAACAACAGCACGCTCAGCGCGATGAAGAGCGCGGACGCCGGATAGATGCCGTAGCGCACGAGCAGGTTCGAAGTTTTCCCGCTCAGCAGCGCGAGCGTCGCGCAGACGATCGACAATTGCAGCATGGCGATCGCCGGCAGATAGGCCAGCGCCAACGCCAGCGACAGCTTGCCGGTGAACCACAGCACGAACGGCAACGGCGCCAGCAGCAGAAACATGCTCAGGAATTCCGGGCGGAGAGTCCGCCACAGTCCATCCAGCAGCATACGCTTGGCGTTGTCGCCATCGCCCCATCCCGGCAGCATGGCCAGCTCCGCGACATCGCCGGAGGGTTTTTTCAGCAACTCCCAGATCCGCAACGGATACAGCATCAACGTCGCGCACATCGCCAGGGCGATCATGCCGATGAAAAAGCCGCCGACCACGCCGTAATCGCTGCTGGTCACCACCAGCACGAAGACCAGACCGACGATGGCCGCGAGCGCACGCATGAGGTATTGCATCTTGCTCAGCGGCACAAACAGCGGGCCGCAGAGCGTGCGCATGGCCGACAGCGGCGTCGTCGCGATCGAGGCCGGACGCGTCTTGAACACACCGGCGAGCAGACCGAAGCTGATGCCGGTCATCAGGGCGTCCATCGGATCCTGGTCGGCAGCTTTGAGCCGCCCCATCAGGGCGAGCGGCGCGTCCGTCCCCGCCGTCGGCGAGATCTCGCCCAGGCGCACGAAGGTGAGCCATTTCCGCACTGCGAGCGCGATCAGACCGGCCAGCGCGACGCAGGCGAATACGGGGTTCGAAGTGATCACCGCGAACACGCTCTTGATCGCCGGAACGAACAGCTTGGTGCCGAATGCCGCAACCGCGAGCTTGTCGCCGAGCATGCAGACCAGAATCGCGAGCATGATCCAGCGCAGTTGATTCAACGCAGAAAGCACGAAAAGGATGCCGGTCGCGCAGATCGCGATGAAGTAGGCCAGCGTCGCAATCTTTCCGGAGAGGGCGAAGGCGATGGTGAGCGGGATCAGCGCGAACAACAACGCCACCGACACGGCCTTGTCCACGCCGGGTAGGCGTTCCAGCCGCGCATCGCGTTGCATCACCGCGATCTGCGGCACCCACAGCCACCACAGGAACATCGCGAGGATGTACAGCGAGGGCAGCGCTCCGCGCCACAGGTCGATTGCCGCAAACGGCGCGAAGCAGGACAGCACGGCCCAGCGCGCGACCGGACTGACGCCGTTCCAGAACAGGTCGAGGCCGGTGAGCGCCGCGCCGTGCGGGCGCGGCCGGGAATTATTCGAGGCCATCGCGTTCATCCCGCCACCTCCACGAACAGATCTTCCAGCGACAACGCTTCACGCTGCACGCCGGGCGCGTCGACCAGCGCCGGCCAGGGTGCGGCTTCGTCACGAATGAGCACCACGCTGAGGCCGCCGTAGAGGTTCGGTCTTCGCGCCACTTCACCCGGGACTTTGCCGACCAGATGCTCGGCGGCGGAAGCGGGCACGTGCAGGCGCAGATGGCGCTCCTTCAGCGCGTCCAATTCGCTGTGCAACAGCACGTGGCCCTGATGCATGAAGGCGACATCGGAGGCCACGCGCTCCAGGTCGGAAACGATATGGGTCGAGAACAGCACCGTGGTGCCGAACTCGCCCGCACGCGTGGCGATCTCGCGCAGCAATTCGCGGCGCGCGACCGGATCCAGCGCCGCCGCGGGTTCGTCCAACACCAACAGGTCGGGCTGCGGCGCCAGCGCGCGCACGATCGCCACGCGCTGGCGTTCGCCCGGCGAGAGTTTCGCGAGTGTGGTCTTGAGCGGAATCTCCCAGCGCGTGATCGTCGATTCGGCGAAGTCGCGATCCCAGTTCGGATAGAACTGCGCCACGAAATCCAGCATCTGCCGCACCGTCATCCAGCCCAGCGCTTCGGGTTGCTGCGGCACGTAGCACAGCCGCGATTTCGCCGCGTCGCTCATGCGCAGGCTCGGCTCGTCGTAAACGCGCGCTTCGCCGGCATCGGTTTCGATCAGCCCCAGCAAGGCGCGGATCAGCGTGGTCTTGCCGGCGCCGTTGCGGCCGATCAGGCCCAGCACGCTGCCCGGTGCCAAGGTCAACGACACATCGTCCAGCACCGCACGAGCGTCATAGGTTTTCTTCAGGCCGATGGCCGCGAGCGGCGCACTGTCGCGATGCGACACGGTGGTGGGCTGCGATTCGACGCGGTTGATGACGGTATTCATCCTGTGTGCCCTTCGAGTTTTTGTTTGAGCCGTGCCAGCACGGCATCCGCTTCCAGTTCCAATTCCCGTGCCTGGCGCGCCACCGCCTCCAGCGCCGGTTCGATCAAGTGCCAACGTTCCGTGCCGGTGGCCTGCCCGGGCCGGGCGGCGATCGCCATGCCTTTGCCACGTAGGCGCTCAAGCACGCCCTCGGCCTCCAACTGGCTGTAGGCCTTGGACACGGTCATCGGGTTGATGGCGTAGGTGGCCGCGATGTCCCGGACCGAGGGCAGGACCGTG
This sequence comes from Lysobacteraceae bacterium, assembly GCA_008015095.1. Classification (GTDB taxonomy): domain Bacteria; phylum Pseudomonadota; class Gammaproteobacteria; order Xanthomonadales; family Xanthomonadaceae; genus Lysobacter_I. The sequence continues at coordinate 3,784 of SSEV01000127.1, forward strand.
CCTGGCGCCAATTGCCCGCTGGCCGCCAGACGACGGATCTGGTCGCCGATCTGGCGGTAGATCGGTTCGGGCGATTGCGGCTGGATGTGTAGCAGGGGCCTGTCCATGTGTATTACTACAACAATACACATGCCGCGCGTCAAGCCTGACGAACGACAGGGGGCCGTGCGGGATAGGACAAAGCGCTTTCAGGTGCGAAAGGCCGACAGCACGCCTTGTCGGACGGGATTTATTATTGATTTTATTGGGATTTAATCGCTTGACCTGACGTGCTCTCAGTGGGTGTCACCGACATCAACCAAAGTGGGTGTCCCCAAAATTCAAAATTCCATCCCCGACATTCCGACATTCGAACCAACCCTCGAAGAAAAAGTGGGTGTCCCCGAAATTCCTCCCCGAAATTCCGCGAAATTTCCGGTCCGACGTGCTTCAGTGGGTGTCCCCGACATTCCGAAATCACCCCTCCCCGACATTCGAACCAACCCTCGAAGAAAAAGTGGGTGTCCCCGAAATCAGAAAAAGTGGGTGTCCCCGAAATCAAATTACGCCGCCCGATCCATCAGGCGCAGCAGGACACCATCGTCATCGAGACCGACGACGATGGTGTCCGCTGCGGGGAACGTGTGCTGTCCAGGACTTTCGTATTGCGCCTGAAGGGGTTCGGAGCCTGACGCTTCCGGCCGGGCAATCCCGGTTCGCGAGGATCTGCAGCCGAATCTCAGGCGCGGGCCGCGTGAGCGATATGCGCCGCCGCGCTGTGGGGGGTGAAAAACAACCATGTCTGTTTTGAACAATTGCATCGTGCTCTCCTTGAGCTTGAGCGAGGGAATGCCGCCCGTCGCGATCTGATCTCGACAACGGGCGATCGGGGGAAGGCAAGGCGTGCGCGAGTGCGGGCGACAACGCGAGCGTTCCAGAGGTCGGAACCCCAGGGCGGATTAGCGAGTTCGTGTCTGACGCGCCGCGCGTTCGCTCATGCCACCGAAACGATGCTTTTGATGACATGCCGCCAAAGACATGCTGCCAAAAACATGCCGTCGGGCCATGAGCAAGCAGTCGGGTGCGATCGGATCGCACCGAACCTGTGTCGCGCGATCGGATGCGAGAGATCGAACCCGCAGCAATTCGCACGCATGCGAACGGATTCGTGCGCGGGAATCCTTGAGCAGCCTCTGCGAAACGCAGGGCCTCCCGGACTCGATCGCGGCCATCTCATACCGAAGGTGCTCGGCGGCACATCCCTGTGCCGGG
>SSEV01000233.1 GCA_008015095.1 Lysobacteraceae bacterium
CCCGTATCCGGGCCGGATACGTTCAACCGCACCACAACGATTCATCCCATACACGGATACCGGGGGCTGTCATGCGTTCGAACACCATCGTCGTCGTTCTCACCGCCGCATTGCTGACATTCGCCCTTGGGGCGTGCAGCAAACACGAACAAGCCGCTGAGGCGCCGGCCGCGAAGAGCATGCCCGCCTTTGCAGGACAAGCCCCTTCCGAGAGCGTGGTCGCCGCCGATGCCGCCGCGGGAGCCAATTTCGAGGAAGCGAAGCGGGAGGAAATGGCGCCGGCTTCGCCGCCCGCGCGCGTAGCCGCCTTCGACGCGGTCGACAAGGTCGCCGAGGTCGAAACCGTCACCCAAGTCGACACCACGCAGGTCAGCTCCAGCGCCGCCACCTACGACGACGGCAAGCGCAAGTTCGTCCGCACGGCGAACGTGCATTTCAGGGTCAAGGACGTGTATCGCTCGACCCTGGCGGTCGAGGATGCGGCCTCCGCACAAGGCGGGTTTGTCACCAACAACGAAATTTCGACCCAGACCATGAACGTGCAGCGTCGACCCAAAGGGGATGGCCTGTTGCTCGAACTGACCGAATACACCGTCTACGGCAACGTCACCGTGCGCGTGCCCAGCGACAACACTCAGGCCTTCCTGCGCGCGATCGCCAATCAGATGGAATTTCTCGATCGCCGCAGCTTCCAGGCTGCCGACGTGCAACTGCAACTGCTGCGCCAGCAACTCGCCGCCCAGCGCAGTCAGCTGCAACAGCAGGAATTGGGCCAAGTGGTGCAGTCCGGAGACCGTTTGGACCGCAAGGCCGATGTGATCAATGCGCGCGCCAGCGCCCGGTTGAACCGTGACGAAGCCTTGATCCAGGAAAAGGAATTCGAAGATCGCGTCGAATTCAGCACCATTACGCTGTCGCTCTATCAGATCTCGAAAATCCGCCAGACAGAACTGCCCGACGTCGAAGCCATCTTCCAGAAGCACAGCCCCGGATTCTTCGCCCGCCTGTGGAGTTCGTTGCGCGTGGGCTGGTACGGCGTACTCGACTTCGTCCTCGAACTGATCAAGCTCTGGCCCCTGTGGTTGGGCGCGTGGTTCGCGCTGGTGGCGCTGCGGCGTTGGCGCGTATCGCGTCAGCAAACGCGCAAGACGCCGCCGCCTCCTCCTCCGGTCGAGTAAGCAGGACGAACTCTCCCGGCTACGCTTGGCAGGCTGCAGAAAACAGCCTGCCAGGGCGGCGATGGAAGGCCATCTCGGTAAAGCCAGTGCGATAGCGATAGGTTTGCCGGAAGCGAGCCCGGGCTTTGACCGGGCTCGCGATTTGAGAAGCGCACGAAGTGCGATGGGCATGCGGTTTTAGGCAGCCTTTTGGGCGCACGCATGACATCGAGAACCATGGCTACGGCAACTGCCGCCGTGTATGCGACGCGGAGGCGTGATTCGATGATCGCCGTAAACCATGACGTCCGTCGGAAGCGAGCGGCGAGAAGCGGCGTTAGACTTGCGACCACGCAGCGGCAGGACGCAGGCGCATGGGGTCGTTCGAGACATTTCCGCCTTCCCAGCAGTTGGCGATCGGCCCATGGCGGATCGACCTGGAGCGCAACACGGTAGTGGTCGGCCGCGAAGGCCCCAGCGGGCTGACGCCGCGGGCCGAGCAGTTGCTGTTGTTGCTGGCGCGTTACCCCAATTTGCTGGTGACGCGCGAGCAGATCCTTGAAGTGGTCTGGGCGGGACGCGTGGTCGAGGACGCCGCGATCACCAATTGCGTCTGGCAGATCCGCAAGGCTCTGGGCGAAGCGGGCAAAGAGCGCCTGCAGACGCGCGCGCGCCGGGGTTATGTCCTCAGCGTCGATGATGGCGATTGGATCATTGATCCGTCGCCACAGTCGCGGCTGGCGAATGCCGACCAGAACGCCGTGGCGCAGCCGGCTCCTGTCGCGGAAGCCGCCTCGTCGTCATCGGCCAGCGTTGCGGACGCGCCTTCGGCGCCGACGCGGTCGGTATCGCAGCCGTTGCGACGAGGCTTATCGGCAGCGACCGTAATCGTGTTGATCGTGATGGCTGCTTTGTACTGGCGCAGTTGGGGCCACGCGCCCGAACACATCAAGCCGCAACCACAGGCCGATCTGATGGTGTCGGTCGCCGTACCGGAGACGATGGACTGGTTGCGCGCGAACCTGCTGCGCAGTGTCGTCGAGGCGGCGTATTTGCGTGGCACTCCGGTGGTGGTGGCGCAAAAGCCGCCGCAACGCATCGGGTTCGTGGCGACTGTGCTGCAGATCGATGTCGCGGCCGAACGCAGCGGCGATGTGAAGGCGAACATGGCGTTGCGTCACGGCGAGCGTCGCATCGATAAGGTCTACGCGGGTCCGGCCACTGAATTGGGCGGGGCGGTGAAGGTCTTGCTGGAAGAAGCGCTACCGCCGACAAGCGCTGAGCCGAGCCCGGCCGGCGATGCGTTCGTGGCGGGGCTGGTCGATGATCTGCGGTTCGACTATCTCGGCGCTTTGGCCGGATACCGCCGCGCGTTGGCGATCCGGCCCGGCTTTTTCGACGCGAAGATCGCCATGGCCTGGAGATTGGTCGATCTGGGCGCATTGACCGAAGCGCAGCGGATCCTCAATGACGTAGGATCGATATCCGGGCTTTCGGATGCACAACGCTGCCGCTACGAATTGTTGATCGCCAGAGTGTCGCCGGAGAAAACCTCCGAGCACGCCTGCGCTTACGCGCAGATTCAAGCCGGATTGAATCCGACTGGGGCGAAAGAGGCTCTGCGGCGAGCCGAGGCGATCGACATCCGCGCCCTGGGTGCGACCGAGTGGTATTGGGTCCAGGCGATGGCGGTAGAGGCGAAGCAATACCTGGGGTTGCACACCGAAGCGGAATTCAGGGCGCGACAAGCAGAGCAGATCGCAGCCGAAGCCGGATGGGATCAGGCCCGCTGGCAGTTCCAGGCCGTTCGCTGCAAGTCGATTCTCTACACCGGGCGCAACGAAGAGGGTGTTCGCGCCTGCAACGAGAGCGCCGATGCCCTGGAGGCGATCGGCGATTTGTCCTCTGCGCTGCCGCCGAGGATCCTGGCGGCGCGTCTTGAGCGCCCCGAACCGGGCCCGACGACCGCGACGCAGCGCGCACTGTACCGACGCTTGATCGACCAGGCGCGGGCCATCGGCAGTCCGCAGAACGAAATCGATGCGTTGGATGCCTTGATCGCGCTCGATCGCGACGATCCGCCGGTGTGGGAATCGCATCTGTCCCGACTGCGCGAGCTGGCGGACAGGAATTACACCGGAGACATGCGCGCCAGGGTGATCTACAACCTGATCACCGAGCAGATTCCGCAACGCCGTTTCGATCGCGTGCTGGCGCAGGTGGAGGCTTTCGATCATGGCGGTCAGGCTGCGTCCAGGCCCGAGCTGACCCGGTTGTATCTCAAGGCGCAGGCATATTTCGCGCTGGATCGCCTCGAAGACGCGGTCGGCGCGATTGGCGAGATGGAGCGCAACGGTTTTGATCTCGCCGATACCAATCCTTGCCTGTTCAGCTGGCTGTTCGTGGAAGTGGGCAAGCCGGAACAGGCGCGGACCCTGCTGAAAGCTTGCCCATACGAGCAGTGGGACAGCAGGTCCAAGGCCGGATTGCGCGGCGACTGGGGGCTGCTGGCCTTCGCCTTGCTGCACAGAATCGAGCGCGAGCCCGAACGCTCCTGGCCGACTGTGCGCCCGAGAATCGATGAATTGCTCGCCAATGAGCATCTTGGCCGTTTGGAAGCGGAAGGGCTCGCGTTTCTGGCCAGGCACGCGACCGCGATGCCCGGGGCCGACCTGCAGCGACTCGAACGCGCGCTCGCGGTCACGACGGACATGGCGAAGAAAGACGGCGCCGGCCCGAATCTACGTTTCGGCGTGCATGTGCTGCGTTGGCGATTGTGCAAGCGCAAAGGCGGAAACGACTGCGGCGCGGTCCTCCCGGTCTGGGCGCCACACGACCGGCTTGAGGCCAGATTGGCGGAAGAGGCGGTTGGCCTTAGAACTGTCTCGCGACGCTGAGGGCTGGCCTCAAGACGCCGAAGTTGCGTCTCTCTGTTGTGAGGAACGCTTTTTTGCCCCGCCAGAGGGGGCGTGCGTCAGCCATAGGAGGGTTTTGAGAGCATTTCGAGAGACGACGAGAGGATTTTCAGAGGATGCGCCGGACTAGGGTCGGCTGAGATACCGCCGCGATATCTCATCGCGGTATCCCATCCAACCCACCAAGGGGCGCATCCATGTCCAGAACCGTGAATCACCTCGGCGTTCCGCCGATGGACCTCACCATTACCGATGCCGGCAACGGCAAACTCAAGGTCGAACTGCAGGTGCCGCGGTCCAGCGGCTCGCTCGACAATATCCCGTTCCTGGAAGTGACCCGCAACGAGCAGCAGACGCTGTTGAACGGTGCGCGCCAGGACATTATTTCCCGCCTCAGCCAATCCGGCCTGCAAATCGGTGAGGTCAAATGGGAAGCGGGCGCGAATCAACAGACCGGCGGCACGGTCGGCGGCGGCGCCAACGTGCCCAAGCTCGGCAAAGTCACGTTCGAAATCACGGCCGGGAACGAATACAACGGCAACGTCAGCGGCAGCCTGCGCAATAACCCCGACATCGCAGGGGCGATCCGCGAGGCCGAGCGCAATTTCGACACCCGGCGTCAGGACATCTACGAATCGCGCGCGCGCGAATGGCACCGCAATGGCGGCGCCACCCTGACCAGCGACGGCGAGACCTACACCGTCACCCAGGATGCGGCCAAGAACTACATCAACCAACGCCATCCGCTGAACCCGTTCAAGCGGGTCAGTGCGGACGATCTGGACGGCGTGGAAATCGCGCGCGTCGGCGGGGCCGGCCTGGTGCCGGGCAACGAGTCGCTCAACCGGCAGTTCGAGCAAGCATTGAAAGCCACCAATGGCGATCGCGACCAGGCCGCGCTCGCGGTACAGACCATCAGTCAGACGCCGGGCTACAAGCCCGATGCCGACATCCGCGTCGTGCAAGGCACCAATGGCGGCATGATCGTCTCGCAGGGCGAAGGCCCGACCGGCCTCAACGCGGCGGTGCCGCAGGCCAAGCAGGGCGATTTCGAGCGTGTGGCGGCCCAGATGACGCAGACGCCACCGGCGACCGAGATCGCCGCCGTGCGACAGGATCAACCGGAGCGCGCAAGGGCGATGTAAGCGTCACGCCCGCGAGCCGAACCCATCATCTGCGATAGGCCGGGACGGGGGGCTTGCCTTCCCGTCCCGGCATGCGCATTGATCAGAGCATCAATGTCCGCTTCTGGCGTCGCGCTGTCCTTGTTCCAGCGCCCACCCGATCAACTGCGTCGTAGTGTCTTCGAGGCCGCGCTCGAATGCGCGATGGATAGGAGGCATGTCGATGCCGTCGGCCGGAGAGGCGACGTCGAAAACGCGGCTGGCGACGATGCGGTTGTCGACGTTATGGATCAGGCGCGCGCCGAGCGTGATTCGCGCGGAGGGGGCGTCGCGATCGATGTAGTCGGCTTCGAAGCGCCGCAGATCCAGCAGCAACTCGTATTCCGCCTTCACGCCCTCGCCGCGCCTAGCGACACCGGCGAAACGTCCGCTGTCGGCGAACGCGCGCAACAAACTGTCGAGCACCAGGTCCGGCGCCGGCTGGGTCCAGGCCACGCCTTTGTACACTTCCAGCTCGCCGGGCCGCGACCTCACCAGGATGCGCGCCGAATCGTAAGCCGCGTCGACGTGCGGGCGCGAGATCTGCAGCGACCAGCCGACCTGCGCCCATGAGGGATCGATCGTGACGGCGGGTTCCGGTCGAAACACCGACAAGGTTTCCTGTTTCGGAAGAATGCCGCAACCGGCAAGAGGGGCCGCCAGCGCGACGCCAAGCATCGCAATGCGCAATCGGGCGCGCGAGGAGAGAGAACTCATTTCGGCTCGAATTCCTTCAGTGTCTGCCGACCCAGGACGTAGCCGGCGGGGTTGTCGTCCAGGCGCGCACTGATCTTGCGCAGATCGCGCACCAGCGAGCGCAATTCGTCGAGAGTCGGGCCGAGCTGGCCCAGGCCGTCCTGGGTGAAATTGTTGATCGCGCCGCGATTCTCGGCGAGCAGGCTATTGGCGTTGCCCGCGACGGCGTCGAGACGGCCGAGGGTGTTATCGAGTTTGGCGATCAGCCCGGGGAGTTTGTCGACCAATTCGCGATCGATGTCGGCGATAGCCGTTTGCGTCGTGTCGAGTGTGCCGGAGAGCTTTTCGCTCGCGCTACGGGCGTTGGCGATCAGTGCGGAAAGATCATCGCGTTGCGCGGCCAGAGTGCCCGTGGCGGTTTCGATATTGTCGAGCGTCTTGGTGATGTTGCGGATGTTCTCGTCGCTGAGCACCTGATCGAGCCGTGCGACCAGCCGGTTCGCGGTTTCGGCGATGTTCTGCAAGGCCGAGGCTTCGGTAAGGATCACAGGGACGTCGCCGTTGCTCTTGTCGAGCAGGGTAGGCGCATCCGGGGTGCCGCCGGTGAGCTGGATGATCGCGGTGCCGGTGAGACCGGTGAACGAGAGTTTGGCGCGCGTATCGACCTTCACCGGGGTCTGCGCACGCAGCTTGACCCGCGCGATCACCCGGCGCGGATCGTCGGGCGCAAGGCGCAGATCGTCGACCGTACCGACGCTGATGCCGTTGTACAGCACGCCGCCGCCCTCGGTCAGGCCGGTGACCGCCTCATCGAAGATCACGTCGTAGAAACGCCAGTCCTTGTCGGATGAGTATTTCGCGGCCCACAGCCCGAACAACAGCAGAAATGCCGCAGTCGCCAAGGTGAAAGCGCCGATCAGCACGTAGTTGGCTCTGGTTTCCATCTCAACCCTCCGCGGCCCGGCGTTTGCTCGCGCGCGCGGCGCGTCCGCGCGGACCGTTGAAATAATCCTGCACCCAAGGATGGTCGAAACGTTCGACCTCCGCCAGGGGCGCGTTGACGATCACCCGTTTTTCGGCCAACACCGCGACACGATCGCAAATCGCGTACAAGGTATCGAGATCATGGGTGATCAAGAACACGGTCAGGCCCAGGGCCTGTTGCAGCGTGCGGGTAAGGCGATCGAAAGCGGCCGCGCCGATCGGATCGAGCCCGGCCGTAGGCTCGTCCAGGAACAACAGCGGCGGGTCGAGCGCAAGCGCACGCGCCAGCCCGGCGCGCTTGCGCATGCCTCCGGACAGTTGCGAAGGCAGCTTGTCGATGGCGTCGGCCGGCAGTCCAGCCAATTTCACCTTCAGCAGCGCCAGTTCGTAGACCAGAGTTTCGGGCAGGCCGGGATGGTGCTCTTTCAATGGCACCTGCACGTTTTCGCCGACGCTCAGCGATGAGAACAGCGCGCCGTCCTGGAACAGCACCCCGGTGTTGCGCTCGATATGCAGGCGATCTTCGGCTTCACGCGAGCGGCCGTCGACGCCGAGCAATGCGATCTCGCCGGCGTCCGGTTCGCGCAGCCCGATGATCGAACGCATCAGCACCGATTTGCCGCTGCCCGAACCTCCGACCACGCCGATGATTTCACCGCGTCTCACGTCGAGATCGAGATTCTCGTGCACCACCTGCGCGCCGAACTGATTGCGCAAGCCGCGGACGCGGATGAGGGGTTCGTCGATGGCGGAGGAAGGCGTCATCGGCATGGGGATGGCGGCAACGAAAGCCGCTGAGAGCAGGCATTCGCGGCCAAAGCCGCTCCTGCGGGCACGACTGTGATGGGCGTCGTTGCCGTGGCGGTGACCCCGGGCATCGACTCGGGGGGGGCTGCGTTTGGAATGCGATCGAGGGCCATCTTCACAACGCCATGCGCATGAATCCGACCGCAGATTTGATTTGGACCGGAGAAGTTTTCTTTGGCGACGTTGTTTGCGCCAAAGAAAGCCGCCCTCGCGCCAGCGCGGAAAAGATTGCGGGCTGTCGCCAGGGCGGGCATCGCGATGGCGTCAGAAACGCGAAAAGCAGGTGGCGGTTTTCGCCCGCTGTTCATATGGCGGGGCTGGACGAATGCGTGAGACGGGCGGTTCGTTCTCATCGTCACCAGTCCATATGCATGAACCAGATTGCGGCGAGCGCATCGAGCACGATCACCAGCGAAATGGTCTGCACCACGCTCGAGGTGGTGCGTTCGCCCACTGACTGCGCGGTGCCGGTGACTTGCAGGCCTTCGAGGCAGCCGATCAGTCCGATGACCATGGCGAAGATCGGCGCTTTCGACAGGCCGACCAGGAAGTGCCGCAACTCCATGGTTTCCTGCATGCGGTTGAAATAGGCCTGCGGCGGGATCTCCAGGCTGGTCATGCCCACGAACAGGCCGCCGAGCAAGCCGGCGAGCATCGCGATGAACGTCAGCAGCGGCAGCATCGTCAGCAGCGCGAGCAGGCGCGGGATCACCAGCAGGTCGATCGGGTCGAGCCCGAGCGTCCGGATCGCATCGACCTCTTCGCGACTGACCATCGAACCGATCTGTGCGGTGAAAGCGCTGGCGGTGCGGCCGGCCAGGATCACCGCGGTCAGCAGCACCGCGAACTCGCGCAGGAAAGCGATGCTGACCAATTCCACGACATAGATCGATGCGCCGAAGTCGGCGAGGATATTCGCGCCGAGAAAGGCGATGACCGCGCCGACCAGGAACGAGAGCAGCGCAACGAGGGGAACCGCGTCGAGGCCGACCTGTTCCATGTGATAGACCGTCGCGGTCAGGCGTAAGCGTTTCGGTTGGTGTGCGATGCGCGCGAGTTTGACCAGATTTTCGCCGAGGAAGCTCACCAGCGCGACGGTTTCTTTGGCGTTGACGTGCACCGCGCGACCAAGGCGTTCGAGCGCGGCCGCGAAACCATAGGCGCGCTTGGCCTTGGGCCGGTCGTCGGCCACATCTTCGATGGCCTGGACCAGCGCACGGTGGTCGTCGCGGAAATCCAGGCTGTCGTCGCCGAGCGCGCGTCGACGCGCATGACGCAATAATTGCAGCACGCCGAGCGAGTCCATCCGGCCGATACCGGTGGCGTCGAGTCTGCGGGTACTGTCCGGCGTATTGCGCAGCAACGCGCCGATCGCGTCGGCGTGCTCCAGCACCCAATCGCCGCGCAAGCGCAATACCGCGAGATCTTGCGGATCGGTGTCGGCCGTCGGAACGGTGCGGGCGCTAGGTGTCATCGCGTGAGGGCGCGTGCGGCGGAGTCGATGGATCGGACGTTCGCGCCAAGCATAGCCCAGGGAATCGGTAGGCCGGCCCGGTCACTGGAACGCTCACGCATGCGCAAGATGTCGATCATGTGCGGTCTTCAACCGCGCAAGCGGGGAAGACCGTGCGCATCACGGTCTTCGACCGCAGCCTCGGCCAGGATCTTCTCGCGCAGATCACGGCCCGGTAGAGGCGTCGAGGCCTCATCACGCGCGACGCACAATGCGTTGGCGTAGCAATGACGGGCGCGGGAGTCGTCGCCTGCGGCCGCGAAGCCATGCCCCAGCTCTTCCCATGCCGCCGCCCCGCCGCCCTGCGCGACCGCCCGATGCAACAGCGGCTCGGCCTGCGGCCATAATCCTTGCGCCCGCAGGATGCGGGCGAGACCGAGCAGCGCGCCTGGGCTTGCGGGATGGTCCCGCAACCAGCCTTCGGCGCGGCTGCGGCGTTGTTCGAGCCGTCCGACCGGCAAAGCGCCGTATTGCGCGGCAAGGCCATCGTCCCAGCGCGATTCCAGCGCGGTTTCGATGCCGCCGGTTGCGGCCTCTTCCCAGCGGAGTGCGGCGGCGCGATCGGCATAGGCGCCGACGATGACCGGTTCGCTGCGCAATGCGCCGGGCAATGTTTGCCAAGCGTCTTCCAGTGCATCGGCATCGGCCGCATCGCGCATGGCGCGTTCGGCCCAGGCGCGCTCACGCTCGGCCAGCGCCGTCGGCGCGAGGGCCTGTTGCAGGCGCAGCGCGGGGAGCATGCCCAAGGCTTGCGCACTGCGTCCGCTGGCGGCCATGGCGTCCGCGCGCAGCGACTGCAGGCGCGGAGGCGTCTGCGTTGCGGGCACCGCATCCAGGACGGCGTTCGCATCGGCGATGCGGCCTTCGGCAAGTGCGGTTTCAGCGATCGCGATCGCACGACTGAGCGCGTGATGCGCCGGTAGGGCATCGAGATGTCCCGCCGCGTCCGCGGTGTCGCCGCGTGCGGACGCGGCGCGCGCCGCGGCGACGCGCGCTGCGACTTCGAACTGCGCGTCCTGCGCGGCCTGGCCGAGCAAATGTTCCGCGCGCAGGTAATGACCCTGATGCAGCGCGTCCAGGCCTTCGCCTAGGCGCGCGCGCGCGATGCGCTCACGGCGGCGCCGCCACAGCCCGAACGGCAGCGTCAGCAGTTTCCATAAGAACCAGAACGCCGCCATCGCCAATGCCAGCAACAGCAACGCGGCGTTC
>SSEV01000209.1 GCA_008015095.1 Lysobacteraceae bacterium
ACGCGCTGCTGGCCGACGAGTTCCTCGACATCTTCGACGGCTTCTCGATCGGCTCGAACGACATGACCCAGCTCACGCTCGGGCTCGATCGCGACTCGGCGATCGTGGCCGACCTGTTCGACGAGCGGAATCCGGCGGTCAAGAAGATGCTGTCGATGGCGATCCAGGCCGCGAAGCGCAAAGGCAAGTACGTCGGCATCTGCGGCCAGGGCCCGAGCGATCATCCGGACCTCGCGCAGTGGTTAATGGAAGAAGGCATCGAGTCGGTGTCGCTGAACCCGGACACCGTGGTCGACACCTGGTTGCGATTAGCGAAGTCGAAGGCAGGCTGAAGCAACGCAAAGACGACAGACGCCGACGTCCGCCAGATGCCGGCGTCTTCATGCCGAGTTCGCTGCGGTCGTGTCGCCGCAGTCTCAGCGGCGCCAGTTTGAAGAAACGGCGGCGCGCAACGCGAACAGATCTCGGATGCGCAACCGCCCTCGCCCTGTCTCCAGGATCTGTTCTTTGACGAAATCGCGTATCAACCTCGCCACGACTTCGCGGCTGGTCCCCAGATGCCCGGCGATCGCCTCCTGAGTCGCCGCCAACACTCCGTCCGTATTCGCGTGCGCGAGAACGAATTGCGCCAGACGTTGCCGATGATGACTGCTGTGCACGGCTTCCAACTCGGTCATCAGACGATAGACCAGCGTCGACAGCGCCTGGACGGTAAGGTCTCGAATTGGCGTTTCGGTCTCGAACAACCGCCGGTATACCGCTCCGGGAACGACAGCGACAGACGTTCCGCGTTCGGCCTCCACCCAGGCGGGATACAGCAAATCGTTGAACAAGCAGTTCAGCGCGATCACGCAGGTCTCGCCGGGCACGATGAAATACAACGTCGCTTCGATCCCGTTTGGCGCGATCGTGAACACGCGCAAGCGTCCTTGGAGAACGACGTAAGCACCGGACACTGGCTGCCCCTTGTGCAATACCGCAGTGGGCCTCGACCAACGATGTGCGACGGTGCCTTGCGAGAGCAAAGCCTTGCCGTCGGCGCTGAGCGCACGAAAAGGGCCGAACCGTTGCAATTCCTCGACCACCTGCGCGCTCCGCTATCGTTGGGCGACGAAGATATCGTAAGGCCCGGCGGCGGCCACTTCCGTAATCGAGTCGAACGGTAATCCGACCCGTGCATGCGCACGTCGGACCGCGTCGGCGTCCGGTGCAAGCGTCATGCAGAAGGCTCGACCGACTTCCAAGTTGGTATGGACTCTCATCAACACGACACCTTCGTCCCTGCATGCGCGCTCGTAAGCGGAAAGGAATTCGCCGAATTGCTCGGTCGACAATGCGGCCGGAAAGGTCTCTTGTTCGCGATCGTGGGTATCGATGAAAAAACGCATGGGCATCATGTTCTGGGTCTCGGATTGGCCACCATCCGGTGGCCTGCGCACGGTAGGCTTTCGAGCACCCCGCTTCCGTAGCAAAAGTTACACACGCGGACATCACAGTCGATTTGGTGGCGACTGGCGCCGACGTACGCTGTCCTGCTGGACGGCATGGTATCGAACAGCGCCTATAGACAACGCCTCCTGCGCGCTAGTGTTTTCCGTCGAACTCCGACAGAACGATGACATGCGCGACGTCTCGACTATCCGCCGCTCTCTCATGCGCGGGGTGCGCCTGCTGATGTTCATTGGCAAGCGGTGGTGGCCGGCCTGGGCAATCTTTTTCCAGACGCCGGCTTCGACCTCAAAAGCAGCCCGATCCGCAGCTTCATGGATGCGATTTCGCTGTTGTGCCTGCTCGGGATGTGTACGCACTACAGACGTTGCCGCTGGCGCTATTCGGGCTCGCCTGGGAAACGGTCTGGGTGTTCGCGTTATGGTGGCGGCTGTGGTACGAGCGGGAGACCACGGCCGCGGTCGACAGCACATTTTTCGAGATCGCACTCGGTGTGGTGATGGCGCCGATCGTGGCGCCCTGGACCTACGTCTATCCGCATTACTTCAAAGCACTGCCGGAGCGATGGAAACAGGCGACGGCGCATCGCACCGCGTCCCGCGCTACTTGAGGGTCGCACCGGTCTGCGAAAGCCACGGATGAATTTCGCAGACGAGTCGGCCGGCCTTCACCGCGGGGTCGTCATTGCACATCGCTTCGGCGGCTGCGCGGTCGGGCACGTCGAGGATGAACAGACCGCGCCAGTCGCCATCGTCCATGAACGGACCGGCGATCTGCAATGCACCACGCTCCGCGTAGGCGTTGATGTTCGCCATGTGACCAGCCTGGATACGCTCGGCCTCATCCGCGGGTTGGTCGCGCTTCGGGCCCTTCTTCAGCATCACGAACCAATACTGTTTCATGCCCAGCGGCAACACGGGCGTTGGCGCTGATGCGGGCACGGTTTGCGCGCCTTGCTGCCCAGCCTCGGATGCGCAGACTGCGAAGCTCGCCGTCGTGCATGCGGCAGCAAGCGTCAGCGTCCGAGCGAAACACATCGCGGTTTTCACTCCACCGTCACCGGCAACAGCTTCTCGGGCTCGGCCTGCGCTTCAACGCTGAGATCGTCGTCGTGTACATCAATCGACACCCGGCCGCCATTGAGCAACTTGCCGAACAGTAGTTCGTCGGCGAGTTTGCGCTTGATCCTGTCCTGGATGACCCGCGCCATCGGCCGTGCGCCCATCAGCGGGTCGAAGCCGTGCTCGGCGAGCCAATCGCGCGCTACCGGCGTAGCCGAGAGCGAAACGTCCTTCTCGTGCAGTTGCGTCTCGAGTTCGATCAGGAACTTGTCGACAACGCGCAGGATGTGGTCCAGGCCCAACGCCTGGAACTGCACAACGGCGTCCAACCGATTGCGGAATTCGGGACTGAAACTGCGGCGGATGATCTCCATCGCATCGGTGCTGTGATCCTGCGTGGTGAAGCCGATCGAGCGCCGCGCGGCCTGGGCCGCGCCGGCATTGGTGGTCATCACCAGGATCACATTGCGGAAATTCGCCTCGCGCCCGTTGGTGTCGGTGAGGATGCCTCGATCCATCACCTGCAAGAGGATGTTGAAGATATCCGGATGCGCCTTCTCCACTTCATCGAGCAACAGCACGCAATGCGGAGTCTTGACGATCGTTTCGGTGAGCAGACCGCCTTGGTCGAAACCGACATAGCCCGGGGGCGCGCCGATCAGACGACTGACGGAGTGCGGCTCCATGTACTCGCTCATATCGAAGCGCACCAGCTCAATGCCAAGCTGCAAGGCGAGTTGGCGGGTGACTTCGGTCTTGCCCACGCCGGTGGGGCCGGCGAACAGGAAGTTGCCGATCGGCTTGTCGGGATTGCCCAGGCCCGAACGGGCCAGCTTGATCGCCGACGTCAGGGTGTCGATTGCCGGATCCTGGACGAAGATCACCATCTTGAGGTTGCGCTCAAGGTGCAGGAGCACGTCCTTGTCGGAAGCGCTAACCTGTTTGGCCGGAATCCGTGCCATCTTGGCGACGATGGTTTCGACCTCTTCCACATCGATCCGGGATTTGCGCGATTCCATCGGCAACAGACGCTGGCGAGCGCCGGCCTCGTCGATCACATCGATGGCCTTGTCCGGCAAGAGGCGGTCGTTGATGTGCTTGACCGACAGGTCGACAGCGGCCTGGATCGCCTCGTCCGCGTAGGTTACGCCATGATGTTCTTCGTACTTCGGGCGTAACCCGAGCAGGATCTCGACGGCCTCGCCGATGGTCGGCTCGACCACATCGATTTTCTGGAATCGCCGGGCCAACGCGCGATCCTTCTCGAAGATGCCGCGGTATTCCTGAAAAGTGGTCGACCCGATGCAACGTAACTCGCCGGTCGCCAACGCCGGCTTGATCAGATTGCTGGCGTCCATAGTGCCGCCGCTGGCCGAACCAGCGCCGATGATGGTGTGGATCTCGTCGATGAACAGGATCGCGTGCGGAATTTTCTTCAACGCGGCCAGAACCGACTTCAGGCGCTTTTCGAAGTCGCCACGATATTTGGTGCCCGCGACCAGCGCGCCGAGGTCCAGCGCGTACAGCGTCGCGTCCGCCAGAACATCGGGGACTTCGCCATCGACGATCCGACGCGCCAGCCCTTCGGCCAGGGCCGTCTTGCCGACCCCCGCCTCCCCCACATACAAAGGATTGTTTTTGCGTCGACGGCACAGCACCTGGATAGTGCGCTCGATCTCGTCGGCCCGACCGACCAGTGGGTCGATCCTGCCCTCGCGCGCCATGTTATTCAGATTGGTGGCGAATTCGGCCAGGGGATCGTTCTTGCTCTCGCCCCCCTCGCCGTCGGCGCCATGCTCGGCGGAATCCTGATTCTGTGATTCCGAGGGCTCCCCGCCGCTCTTAGCGATGCCATGCGAAAGATAATTCACGACATCCAGGCGGCTGATGCCCTGCTGGTTGAGGTAGTAGACCGCGTACGAGTCTTTTTCGCCGAAGATCGCGACCAGGACATTGGCGCCGGTCACTTCGCTTTTGCCCGACGATTGGACGTGATAGACCGCCCGCTGCAAGACGCGCTGGAATCCAAGGGTGGCCTGGGTATCGCGGCCGTCGTCTTCGGCCAAGGTCGCGACCGAGGATGTGATCGCCTGCAGCAGGTCGCCGCGCAGCCTCTGGAAATCGGCGTTACAGGCCTTGAGTACGATCTCCGCGGAAGGGTTGTCAAGCAGCGCCAGCAGCAAATGCTCGACTGTCATGTACTCGTGCCGGGCTTCCCGGGCATGCTTGTAGCACTGGCCAATGGCGTATTCGAGGTCTTTGCTGAACATGGTCGCCTGCTCTCCCGGGAATTAGCGTTCGCTGACACCGGACGGGTCGTCAAGGACCGCCCGCACGTACGGAATGGAGGAAATCGCCGACACGGCCGAAGAGTACCTCTCGACTCGTGGGAAAGCATCTGCATATCGACACATTCCGGCGGTATCGGGACATGCGGTCCCGAATGGTTCCCGTACGGACGGAACACCCATTCGGAATTTTCGTGGGCAAAGACAGCGATGCCGAGCCGGTTCGTTCATGTCATCTCAAGAATGGGTCTTACTGTTTCACTTAGGAATACCAAAAAGTCGGAACACACCATACTGCCGGCCGCCGGGATCCCCTAACTGCAGGCTGTGACAGGGTGACCGCCCTTAGCCGCTAACAACGCAAATTTCGGGCCAGCTATCCAACCGGATGCGCCAGCAGGCTATTCAAAAAAACACGTTGCGTACGTGTTTTTGATAGCCGTGTTGATGCAACTCACTGTTCAGCATGTCAGAGCCGACGATTGCCATTTTCGTCGCCCACACCGACAAGGCCTCTACGAATCAATCGCTTGCGTGCTTGCTTCACCGTGACCGCTGTCCGCCGCCACCCTGCCGGGCTGTTTTTCGACAGCCAGCCAGGACGTGGGGCCGCATCAGGTTTTTTCCATGGTGCAGAGCAAGGGATGCTGGTTCATCCTTGCGTATTCATTCACCTGGGCGACCTTCGACTCGGCGATTTCGCGGGTAAAGACCCCGCAAACACCCCGGCCACGGGTATGGACATGCAACATGACCTGTGTGGCCTTCTCCAAATTCATACTGAAAAAACGCATCAGCACATCGACGACGAAATCCATCGGCGTGTAATCGTCATTCAGCAATAGAACCGAATACAGCGGGGGGCGCGCGAGTTCCGGCTTGCCAGTTTCGACGGCGACGCCGTGTTCGTATTCGCGTTCGTGGTTCCCTGTCATCCGCAAATTATAACGAGGCCGCCCCCCGTGCCGGCACACCCGAGATGTCCGGAGTTGCAAAAGGCCTCCGGCGTCCTGCCCCGCGAGTAACCGGCCGTTGCCTCACGCTTGGGCCTGAGGAATGCGACCGTGGGCACGTGGCGCGCAAGCTTTCTGGAGAAGTGGATGAGCGGACTTAACGACGGCCTGCGTCCAGGTAGACCGCGGATTATCGACGATGAGCGGATCGCGCAACTGATCCGGAAGACCCTGTATGGCAAGCCCAAGGATGGCGTGACGCACTGGGGCGCACACAGGCGCTGCTGCCAATGGGGTTTGGCGACATCGAAGGGATGACGCGCGATGACAGGCGTCGCGGGCGACCACGCTGCTCGCCACGTCCAACGTCCCGAATGGCGAGGTCCGTGTGCGCTGCGAACCAGGCATCGGCATCGGCAATTTCTGGAGCTGCTCCGCGACATCGTAAGCGCGGCGCCGACTGCGCTCGGCATCCTGCAGGGCCTGTCGACACGATCATCCGTACACCTCTCTTGCAAAAATAGCACGATCGTTCTATTTTTTACGCTATGACTGGTTTACCGGCCACAAACAAGGGCGTCGCGACACGGAGCGCAATCCTGGAACGCGCCTGCGAAATGGCGTCCATGATCGGGCTCGAAGGGCTATCGATCGGTTCGCTGGCCGCCGCGGTCGGCATGTCCAAAAGCGGCGTATTCGTCCATTTCGGCTCGCGCGAAGAGCTGCAGTTGGCCGTTATCGATCTGACCGCGCAACGCTTCGTCGAACACATCCTGTCGCCTGCGCTCGCCGCGAAACGTGGTCTGCCCCGCTTACACGCCCTGGTGCGCGCATGGTTCGCCTGGATCCGGAACCATCGCGGCAGTTGCCTGTTGCTCTCGGCGATCGTCGAGTACGACGATCGGCCCGGCGCCCTGCATGACCGGATCGTGTCTTATCAGTTGCGCTGGCGGGACGAGCTGATGCGCGCGATTACGCTTGCAATCGAATGCGGCGATCTCCCACCCGAGGCCGACAAGCATCAGTTGGCTTTCGAGGTCAACGCGATCGCTCTCGGTGTGCAACACGACGCTGCGGTCAGTGGCATCGACGAGGCGATCGATCGGGGCGAACGCATGCTCGAACGCATGCTTCCACGTCGTGCCGTAACTCAAAGCGCTATCCGCGGTACATAACAGATCACCCTCCTAGCCCGCCACGTCTGTGCGTGGTACGGGGTCGCGCCAAAAAAGCACGATCGTTCTTTTAATCGCTTATCATCGGAGAAAACATGACCATGTCTAGCTCGATACAAGCTGTTCTTCTCTACGCCGGCTGGACGCTCGCGCTGTTATGCGGGATCGCGATGCTGCGCGCGACCTACTCATTGACAGGGCGTCGCGCCGCGAACGCATTCGCGGTTGGCGGCGATGACGTTTCGGCATTTTCAGGCCGTCTCTGCCGAGCGCATGCGAATTGTTACGAGAATCTGCCTGTATTCGCTGCGATCGTTCTGGGAGCATATGCCGCAGACTCGAGTGCGATCACCGATCCGCTCGCGATGTGGGTGGTCGCCGCGCGCATCGCGCAATCGATCGTCCACCTGTGGTCGACCGGCATTCCTGCGGTGGCCTTGCGGTTCTGCTGTCTGCTCCCGCAACTCGCGATCCAGATATGGTGGCTGATCACGCTATTCGGCGTGGCGCCATGAGCGAGATGCCGCGCAATGGATTCCGGTCCTCCGGTGCTTTATCGCGGCCGGCGAAGTTCCAGTTCATCGTGCAGGCGATCGCTGCGCGGCTGGCCGCCATCGCCAAGCGGCAGAGTCCCGCGCATGAGCGCGTCGCAAGCGACCGGCTGGACCCTGCGGCGATCATGCTGCCGGACAGTTCGGCGGCGCTCAGCGCGAGCGCGCATGCGCAGGCGCTATGCAAGCCATGGCTGTTTCAGCATTGTCTGCGGACCTACGCCTGGGCCGCACTGCTGGCGCAAACGGATCGTATCCGCTTCGATCGCGAGCTGTTATTCGTGGCGTGCGCGCTACATGATCTCGGTCTGAGCGAAATGCGCGATGGCCATGCGTCCGATTGCGCTTGCTTCGCCGTCGAAGGCGCACGCGAAGCACGGCGGTTTTGCGCCGAACGGATCGGCTGGGACAACGAACGATGCGACAGGCTCGCTGAGGCGATCGCCTTGCATCTGAATGTATCGGTCGGGCTGAAACACGGGCCCGAAGCGCATCTACTCAACGCCGGAGCGGCCTTTGACGTGGTCGGCCTGCGATGGCGCGAAATCGCGGAAAATGCGCGTAGAACTGTACTGTCGGTCCATCCGAGGCTCGACTTCAAAACGGGCATGATCGCCCAAATGAAGTCGCAGGCGCGCAATCGGCCCGATTCGCGCGCAGCACTGCTGGTCAAGCTGGGGTTTTGCAACATGATTCGCGACGCCCCCTTCGAAGATGATCGGGCCTGTCCGGGATAAGCTCAGGCCGGATCGGGCGCACACACCGAAGACAGCACCGGGCGAAGCGTCTATCCTGCGCAATCCGTCCGCCGCACCGGCTCTCCGCAGCAGCCGACGCATACGCGGGTACGGTTCGACCGCCCCTTCAACGCCCAGTCATGATGACCGAACTCTCGTCAGCCCAGCCGGAATGCCAGGATTCCTCCCCCCTGGATGGACAACCGCATGAGATCGTCGAACGCGGCGGCGTGCGCTTCACCCTGCTGGGTACGGCGCACGTCTCGAAAGCCAGCGTCGAAGCGGTCCGCGCCGCAATCGCGAGCGGCGGCTTCGACACCGTTGCTGTCGAACGCGATCCACAACGGGCGCAGGCGCTGACCGACCCGGATGCGCTGGCCCGCCTGGACCTGGTCAAGGTGTTGCGCGAAGGCAAGACCGCGCTGTTCGCTGCAAACCTCGGACTGGCTGCGTATCAGCGCCGCCTGGCCGAGCAGTTAGGCATCGAACCCGGAGCCGAGCTCAAGGCAGCCGTGCTCGACGCGCGCGAGCGCGGGCTGAATCTGCACCTGATCGATCGCGATGTGGGCCTGACGTTCAAGCGCGCGACGCAGCGCCTCGGCTGGTGGGGCCGGGCCAAGGTCACGGGAGGATTATTCGCCTCACTTTTCGTCGACGAAGAGGTCTCGGACGAGCATATTGAGGGATTGAAGACCGGCGACATGCTTGAAGCCAGTTTCAGCGAGTTCGCAGCCGACAGCCCAGCGTTGTACGCCACCGTCATCGCCGAACGCGATCGTTATATGGCCGCCGGCTTGCGCTCGATCGCACGCCAGACGCAAGCGGACGTTTCCGGCGCCCGCGACGTGCTGGCCGTGGTCGGCGCAGGTCATCTGCAGGGATTGGCCCGGCATTTGCGCGAGGACACCGACGCCCCCGACGCCGTGCGCGCAGAACTTGAACAAGTCGAGAAGAAGTCTTCTTTCCCGTGGTTCACGCTGATCCTGGCGCTGTTCGTGCTCGGTGGATTCGCCTGGGGCTTCTGGCGTGGCGGATTCGAAGTCGGCAGCGATCTGGTGCTCCAATGGATTCTGGTCACCGGTACGCTTGGCGCGATCGGCTGCACGGTGGCCGGCGGCCATCCTTTGAGCATTCTCACTGCGTTCCTCGCATCGCCGATCACGCCGTTGCATCCGGCGCTCGCCTCCGGAACGCTCAGTGCGCTCGTCGAAGCCTGGGTGCGCAAACCTACCTATGCCGACTTCATGGCCCTGCGCGACGATGTGCAGACAGTCAAAGGCTGGTGGCGCAATCGGGTATCGCGCGTGCTGCTCAATTTTTTCCTGACCAGTATGGGGACGGCGATCGGAGTCTGGACCGGCGGCGCCAGAATGTTGGGCAAACTGATCGGATAAGCGGGGCGAACCGCTCAATCGCGGAGGCTCATTCCGTGCGCGTCAGCCGGCCTCGACGAGATGATCCGCCTCCGGTTGCGTCGCCGCTGGCGATGCCCCATGACCGCGCGCCTTGCTGATCAGACCGCTGGTGGAACTGCGCAGATCGTCCAGCATCGCGTAGATCGTCGGCAGGAACAGCAGGCTGACGACGGTCGAAAATGCAAGGCCGCCTGCGATAGCGCGCGCCGTCGGAAAATAGGGCGG
>SSEV01000018.1 GCA_008015095.1 Lysobacteraceae bacterium
CCGGTGTCGCGCCCGAACGAGAAGCGATACAGCGACAACACCGTAGCCAGCAGCGCGATCACCAGAACAAAGCGCAGCCAGGCCGGCACATCGCCCCTGCGCGCGAGCATGGGCACCGCCAAGGCGATCGCGGCCACGCCGATCATCAGCCGGCCAGGCAATTGCAGCAACAAGGGAAGCAGGCAGACCGCCGCCGCCGACAGTGTGACGTAGCGACTCACTGGCGCTAGAGCGATCGGCAATGCGGACGCTTTAGCCATGCGCGTCCTCCCTGGGCAGCAACGCCAGCGCCTTCAGGCAAGCATGCCGATGTCCGGCGCCCTGGGCCGGACCGAGCGCCGGCATGCCGGGCAACAGCAGGCGATAACGACGCCCGTCGCGTTCGGCCATATCGACCCAGCGTGCGAGGCGGCGGATTTTCGCCTCATGCCCGAGATTCGATAGCAACCTCCAGTCGAGATCGATATCCGCCCCGAGTGGTTGTTCGTATTCGCGCACCAGCAGTTCGCCACGCCGCGCGGAGGGCTTCCATGCGATCGCTCGACGATTGTCGCCACGACGGTAGTTGCGCAAGTGATGCACATCGTCACCGGCCGGATGCAGGCGTGCGAGGGCGCGATCTCCGCCGCCTTCCGGCAAGGGCGGGCCGTGGCCCTCCGGCGCCGGATAGACCAGCAAGGACGCATCCGGCCAGACATAACTCCAGGCGATGGCCAACCCCAGCGGGCGTGTCGTCGAGATGCGCAGGCGTTCGTATTCAAGCCAGCCGCGATGTTCGGTGGGAATCGCCAGCATGGCCTCGCCTGTGCCGTTCGTCAGCGACAGCCACGCCTCGGCTGTGGACAGGCGGATGCGCAGACCGCGATGTTCGCGCCCGGTTTCGGCGCGTGCATGTACACGCAGTTGCAAGGGCTTGCCGGCGGCCACCGGGTCGGCGCCGACCGCGATGATGCTCAGACCCGAGAGTTGCAGGTGCGCCGCGAACAGGCTGGTCAGCGCTGCGCCGCCAAGCAGCAAGCCGAGCAGCAAGGCCGGATTGTTGTTGTAGTTCAACGCACCGATCAGCATCGCCATCAGTAAGCCGCTGAAAAAAAGCCCGAATCGTGTCGGCAACACATAGATGCGATTGCGGTCGAAGCGCACCGGCAACGGTTCCGGCCGACGTGGCCTGATCCAACGCGCGGCGCGGCGCTCGACCAGGCGGCCTAGCGAAACGCCTGCGCTCATCGAAGCGGATTCGCCATGGATACTCCCGCGCGATGTGCGCGAGCGATGCGGTGAGATGGCATTCAGTCCACCGGCACCGCGCGCAGGATGGCCTGGGCGAGAGCGACGCCGTCGCCGCCGTCCGCATCGGCGACCAGCCGGTGCGCGGCCACCGCGGTGAACAAGGCCTGCACATCTTCCGGCAGCACGTGCGCACGCCCCAGCATCAAGGCGTGAGCGCGCGCTGCGCGCAACAAGGCCAGGCCGGCCCGTGGCGAGAGACCGACACGCACGCCCGGGTGATGTCGGCTGCGGGCGAGCAGATTCTGTACATACCCGATCAGCGCCTCGCTGGCATGCACTTCGCTTACCGTACTGCGCAAACCACGAACCGCATCGGCATCCAGCACCGGGGCACTGTTGGCGATCAGGTCGCGACGGTCACTGCCGGCCAACAATGCGCGCTCGGCGTCCTCGGGCGGATAGCCCAGATGCAGACGGAGCAGAAACCGATCGAGTTGCGAATCGGGAAGCGGATAAGTCCCGGCCAGATCCACCGGGTTCTGGGTGGCGATCACGAAGAAAGGGTCGGGTAGGGCATGGGTATTGCAGTCGACGGTCACCTGGTGTTCCGCCATCGCTTCCAGTAGTGCGCTCTGCGTGCGCGGCGGCGCGCGGTTGATCTCGTCGGCAAGCAGGACATGGGCGAATACCGGCCCGGGATGGAATTGGAAACTGCGCGCCTGCGCGTCGAACACCGACACGCCGACGATGTCCGAGGGCAGCAGGTCCGACGTGAACTGGACACGCTGGAACCCCAGGCCCAGCGTCGCGGCCATCGCATGAGCCAGCGTGGTTTTGCCGAGTCCCGGCAGATCTTCGATCAACACATGCCCGTCGGAGAGCAACGCGACGAAGGCGAAGCGCACTTCCCGCGCCTTGCCGAGCACCAGGGCATTCACTTGCGCTTGGGCTCGTTCGAGGGCTTCGCGCGGACTGTCGTTTAGCATGGGCAAGGCTCGGGGGGCTGTGGTCAAGGCATTCTCCAGGCGGGCCGGGGAAGAACACGCGACCGCGTGCTTTCATCCTTGTCGCGTTCAGGCAGTGTAGCGAGAGTCGACGGATATGCGGGAAGGAGACGGCGCGAAACGAGGGTTCATCCTGATTTGGGCGGCGCTTGCGCTGCTCAAGTGCGCATTGGTTCTGCGTCTGCCGATTTTCGTCGACGAGGCTTTCTATTGGCAGGAAGGCCGGCATCTCGCCTGGGCGTATTCCGATCTGCCGGGGCTCACCGCCTGGTTGACCCGACTGGGCGTCATGCTGGGCGGCGACACCGCTTTCGGCCTGCGCTGGCCGTTTCTGCTGATCGCGATGATCCTGCCTTGGTGGGTGGTGCGGATCTCGCGACACATCATCGGACTGCAAGCAGCTTGGTATGCCGGCACGCTCAGCCTGTTGCTGCCACTCTCCGGTACGTTAGGTGTGATGGCGTTGCCGGATGTGCCCTTGGCCTTGGCGACCCTGATGTGCCTGGATGCGGGGATCCGGCTGTTGCGCGCCGTGGATATCGCCGCCGTAGCGACGCTGGCCTTTGGTTTGACCCTTGGCGGCTTGACCCATTACCGCTTCGTCGCGGTGATCGGCGTCGGGTTCATCATTCTCGCAGTCCTGCCGGAAGGTCGGCGCGTATTGCGTGATGCGCGCGTCTGGGGCGCGGTGGCGCTCGGCGCGCTGGCCTGGCTGCCGCTGCTGCTGTGGAATCTCGACAACGCCGATGCCGGGTTGCGTTTTCAGTTAGTCGACCGTCATCCCTGGTCGTTTCATCCGGATGGCTTGCGGTTCCTGGCGATCCAGCCGCTGCTGGCCACGCCGCCGCTGTTCGCATGCCTGTTGTGGGCAGGTTGGAGGTCGCGTGACGCAAGTCTGCCGGTTCAGGAACGTTTCCTGGCCTGGTCGGGATTGCTGTTGATCGGCGGATTCTTCCTGCTCGGTTTCTTCGCCGATAGCGAACGGGTCAGCTTTCATTGGCCGCTGCCCGGCTACCTGGCGTTGCTGCCGCTGGCGCCGAGCGTGATCGCCGTCTGGCCGCGCGCGTTGCGCGCAGGCTGCGTGATCCTCGCCGCGTTCGGCCTGTGCGCCGGGCTCGGCTACTACGCAGCAGTCTCGTCGTCCGCATTACGCGAACGCGCCGCGGCAAGCAAAGCCTATCCATCGAACTTCGCCGGTTGGGAAGAGTTGACGGTTGCGGTCCGTACCCTACGCGCGCAGATGCCAGCGGGGACGATCATCGTCGCCGACAATTTCAAGCTTGGCGCCGAACTCGGCTTCGCGCTACGTGATCCCGATATCCCGGTGCTCGACCATCCGCTCAACCACCACCATGGCCGCGCCCCGCAATTGCGCTTGTGGGGCTTGCAGCGCATAGGCCGCGAGGATTGGGGCGATGCGCCGGTGTTGCTGGTGGTGGGCGCCACCGATGTCGAATACAAGCATCTTCTGCGGCGCTATCACTTCCTGTGTCGGCGAGTCGGGCCGTTGCCAGCGCCGCGCGTGCTCAATATCGACCGTGGCCGTCGGCGGTTTCTATTGTTTGCATTGCGGCCACGGCCTTCGGACGCCGCATGCGTCGCGCCGGCGATGGCCTGGATCGACGCGCCTGAGGCGGACGCGCGAGTCGGGCGCCGCGTCGAAGTATCCGGTTGGGCGTTCAAGGATGGCGTCGGTTTGAGCCGCGTCGAGGTGCTGTTCGACGGCAGATCGCTTGGCGACACCGATTACGGTCGCGACAACGCCGGTGTTGCTGCGTACTGGAGGATCTCTACCGACCCTCATCACCCTCGGGTCGGGTTCCAAGGGCGATTCGACCTGGGCGACGACGTATCGCCAGGGCGGCATTGGATCGGCCTGCGTCTGCACGGTCGAGATGGCAGCGTGGAGGATTGGTCGGAGCAGCCCCTCACGATCGCGGATATCGACGATGCGCGATGACATCGCATTGACGCAAAAAAAGACGATGGCCGGGTATTGCAGACTCGCGGGTTCGGTCATCTGGCTCGACAATTACGGCAGGGCGAATCCAGCCTCGCGCAACAACCGCGCGGTTGCGATCAGCGGCAGACCGATCAAGCCGGTCGGATCGCGACTATCGATCGCCTCGAACAGGCAGATCCCCAGGCCCTCCGATTTGAAACTGCCGGCGCAATCGTAGGGCCGTTCGCATTGCAGGTAGCGTTCGATCTCATCCGCCTGCAGAGACCGGAAACGCACGGTGGTGATGTCCAGCGCGCACAGACGGCGGCTGTCCGGGCCGGCCAGGCACACGGCGGTCAGGAATTCGACCGAGCGTCCCGACATCGCATTCAGCTGTGCTGTCGCCGCAGCCTGACCGCCTGGTTTCCCGATGATTCGGTCGTCGAGCACAGCGACCTGATCCGAACCGACGACCCATGTATTCTCATTCTTTGTTGAGACAGCGTCGGCTTTGGCCAGTGCCAAACGCTGGACGAGTCTCTTTGCGGGTTCGCCCATCTGCGGTGTTTCATCAACTTCCGGGCGAGCGATCTCGAAATCCAGGCCTAGTCGCTCAAGCAACTGGCGTCGATAAGGAGACGTGGATGCCAGAATCAGTCGCTGCCGCGCGTGGAATGACATCATCCAGGATCTCTGCCGAGGCCTGATGCCGAAGGTTGACGCGCCCGTTCGATCATCACCAGTTGCTGTTCGATCCTCTCCCGGGCCTGCTCGATCGATGCCCGGATATCATCCAGTTGACGGATCGAAGCGCTGGCGCCGTGCTGTTGCAGCCAAAGGCGTTGGCGCAGCATTTCCTGCAAGGCGGTGCGCACGGTGTCGTCCTCGGTGCAGGTGATCGCTTCGATTTCGCTACGCGCGGTGCGCAGCCTGGCTTCCAGAGCGTCGGCCGCATCCAGCAGGCGAGCGACTGCATCCTGCCGCGGATCGCCCCTGCGCACGCGCAAGGCGATCACGAAAACGATCAGGGCAAGGATGACCAGCACGGCGGTAATGGCGGGAAATGGAGAAGCGGTCACACGGCCGGCCCTGGGCTGGGTGGATCAGTCTGAGGCCAAGCGTGCGGAGGGGCAAATTCCCCGTCGGTACAAGGGGTTTGGTTTGACATGGGCTGGGTCGCGGCCTAAGATTCGGCGCTTATGTCCGCTGAAGTGCCCGAGGTTCTGGACGCTTGGCGCATGGTGGCCGCGCGGCGTCATTTTGAAGGTCGATTGCCGCTGGTTGCGATGGCTCGCCTGCGTGATCTGTTGGCCGATACCGGGGGCGAGGTGCGCTTCTCCCTGGAGTTCGGTCAGGATGCGCTGCAGGTGTCGTTCGCCGAGCTGCGACTCGAAGCCGGCTTGACGCTGGTCTGCCAGCGCAGCTTGCAGCGATTCCTGCAGCCGGTGGAACTGGTTCAACGCTATGGTCTGATTCGGGACGAAGCCGACGAGGCGGCCTTGCCGCTTGGCTATGAGGCATTGCTGGTTCCTGATGATGGCGATCTGCGCCCTGCAGAGCTTGTCGAGGATGAATTGATCCTCGCCGTGCCGCTGGTGCCGGTTATGCCTGGCAGTGAGTCGGTTGAGCGCGATTGGCCGGTATCAAGCGACGAAGAGGCGCGGACTCGTCCGTTCGCGGTTCTGGCGGCGCTGAAAAAGAATTGAGCAGGAATCGATTGATTCAGCGATCCTGCGCCAGGAAAACGGTTATTGCGACCGTTCCGGGCTAGTGATCGCGAATCCCCACACGTGTTATCAGATTCAAGTTGGAGCATTCCCATGGCTGTACAGAAATCCCGCGTCACCCCTTCCCGTCGCGGCCAGCGCCGCTCGCACGATGCGCTGAGCGCCAAACAACTCGCGACCGATCCGACCACGGGCGAGATCCATCTCCGCCATCACGTCACCAAGGACGGCTATTACCGCGGTCGTCAGGTCATCGCATCGAAGACCAAGGTCGTCGAAGAAGATTGATCCTCGACGCGATCACATGGCGCGATCATCGACCGTCCGTGGTCCCGCCGTGGACGCGATGATGTCGTGCGATTACGCGCCCGCGCATGAGCGGCGGGCGGCCGACCGAATGGACGGCGCGTGCTGCGCGCCTGTGCCGGCCATGTTCGATGCGCGTATTCGTTTCGGGATGAGTCTTGGAACTACGTGGCCTCGGGCTTCGCGCAAAGGCCATGCAGGCCATTCCGTTGTATGAATCGCACATCCCACCGGGGAGCGGCATGACCAAGCAAGTATTCGCGCGAATTGCGGGCACAGGCAGTTATCTGCCCGAGAAAGTGTTGACCAACCACGACCTGGCCAAATTCGTCGACACCAGCGATGAATGGATCACCACGCGTAGCGGGATTCGTCAGCGCCATGTCGCCGCCGAAGGCGAAACCACCTGCGATCTCGCCTATCACGCTTCGTTGCGGGCGATCGAAGCGGCCGGGATTGATGCCGCCGAAATCGATCTGATCGTGCTCGGCACCACTACCCCAGATCTGATCTTTCCGTCGACCGCCTGTCTGTTGCAGCACCGGCTCGGTCTGGAAGGTTGTCCCGCCTTCGACGTCAACGCCGCTTGCTCAGGCTTCGTCTACGCATTGAGCGTCGCCGATAAATTCATTCGTTCCGGCGCCGCCAGAACCGTGCTGGTGGTGGGCGCCGAAACGCTCACGCGCATGCTCGACTGGAGCGACCGCACGACCTGCGTGCTGTTCGGAGATGGCGCCGGCGCCGTCATACTCAAGGCCGACGAAGAAACCGGCATCATCAGCACCCATCTGCATGCCGACGGCAGCAAGAAAGAGCTGTTGTGGAATCCGGTAGGCGTGTCGGTCGGATTCAAGCCCGAAGAAGCGCGAGCCGGGGTGCGCGTGCTGATGGCGGGCAGCGACGTGTTCAAGCACGCGGTCAAGGCGTTGGATTCGGTGGTCGATGAAACGCTCGAAGCCAATGGGCTCGACCGCCACGACATCGACTGGCTGATTCCGCATCAGGCCAATCTGCGCATCATCGATGCGACCGCCAAGCGCATGGACATGCCGATGGATCGGGTGATCGTGACCGTGGACAGACACGGCAACACGTCTTCCGGATCGGTGCCCCTGGCGCTCGATGAAGCAGTGCGGTCCGGACGCGTTCAGCGTGGCCAGCTGCTTCTGCTGGAAGCGTTCGGCGGCGGCTTCACTTGGGGCTCGGCGCTGCTGCGCTATTGACCCAGCGCCACCCTCTGGCGTCTTCCACATACGCCCTGGTACAGACAGAACGCGGGGTTCGCCCGTATCATCGCACCCGCATCGAAACAGGGCGAAGGCGTGAGTCGATCACAACAGCTGCAGTCATCCATGCGGGGCACGGCAATTCCGCCGAGGCTTCCGCAAGCCGCTGGTAAGGTCGGGCGCATCGCCGTCATGGCCATCGGCGCCGACTCCATCGTGCAGCCGTTCACGAGAGCCGTGGGAGTCGCGCGCGCACAAGGGGAGCAACCGTGAGCGAATCGAAGGCGGGCATTCTCGCAGGCGAAATCGCGTTGGTGACCGGCGCCAGCCGTGGTATCGGCGCGGCGATCGCCGACAAACTTGCCGCACAGGGTGCGACCGTTATCGGCACGGCGACCACGGAGGCCGGCGCCGAAGCGATCGCAGCGCGACTTTCCGCCTGCGGAGGCAGTGGACGCAGGCTAGATGTGGTCGACGCTGCCGCGATCGACGCGTTGATCGATGAGATCGGCAAGCAGTACGGCACGATCGGTATTCTGGTCAATAATGCCGGCATCACCCGCGACAATCTGCTGATGAGGATGAAGGACGAGGAATGGCAGGCGATCCTCGACACCAATCTCACCAGCGTCTATCGCACCAGTAAAGCGGTCATGCGCGGAATGATGAAGGCGCGCAAGGGCAGGATCATCAATATCGCCTCGGTGATCGGGCTCACCGGTAACGCCGGGCAGACCAACTACGCCGCCGCGAAGGCCGGCATCATCGCTTTCAGCAAATCCTTGGCCAAGGAGATCGGTTCGCGCGGGATCACGGTTAATGTGGTCGCGCCCGGATTCATCGATACCGACATGACGCGAGAACTGCCGGAAACGGCCCGCACCGCGTTACTCGATCAGATTGCGCTGGGTCGTCTCGGTGCGGCGACGGATATCGCTGAGGCGGTCGCATTCCTGGCTGGGCCGGGTGCCGCCTACATCACCGGTGAGACGCTCCATGTCAACGGCGGCATGTATATGCCCTGAGTCCGACGGGATCCCGCTGCGATCATATGCAAGTTCCAAGTCATTGAATCAAAAAGGCATGTTGTGCCCTCTCCCGGGCTTTGCTTTGCCTTACACTATCCACCGCTACATACCTGTCCGGAGTGCATCACCCATGAGCAGCATCGAAGAACGCGTCAAGAAGATCGTGGTCGAACAGCTAGGCGTCAAGGAAGAGGAAGTCACCAACAGCGCATCGTTCGTCGATGATCTCGGCGCGGATTCGCTCGATACCGTCGAACTCGTGATGGCGCTCGAAGAAGAATTCGAGTGCGAGATTCCCGACGAGGAGGCCGAGAAAATCACTTCGGTCCAACAGGCCATCGATTACGTCAAGAATCACGTCAAGGCGTAATCGCCCGGCAGGTTGCCGAATGGCGCAACCTGCGCGTTTCGAGCCTTAAGCCCGGTGCATGCCCGGGCTTGAGGATGGTGTCGGACGGCTACCCGCCAAATCACTTACTCGGATCGCATCCCGGCCGCTGCTTATCTCGGCAGCCGTATCCCGGTCCGCTTCCAGGCAGCCAGCTAAGGCAACGCTTAACACGTCGGCGTTGCCGTGGCACAGGGATGCGCCGCTCGCGAGTCGAACACGCAAGTGTTTGATTCGGCGGGAGCGAGTTCGGGCTTGCACCGAACTCGCGATCACTGAACTAGTCCAGGACGGACTTGTTCAGTGTTGCCCTAAATCCGTGAACATCCGTCACGTGGGCATCCGCCGCGTGAAGATCTGTCAGTGGGGTGCAGCATGTCCAAGCGTCGTGTGGTGGTGACTGGACTCGGGATCGTGTCTCCGCTAGGCAACGACCTGGCGAGCAGTTGGGACGGTATCGTCAACGGACGTTCTGGCATTGGGGCGGTCACGCATTTCGACGCTTCGGCGTTCGCGACCAGGATCGCGGGCGAGGTCAGAAACTTCGACCCCATCGTCTGGGTGACGCCCAAAGACGCCAAAAAAATGGACCCGTTCATCCACTACGGCGTCGCGGCCACGCTCATGGCGATGCGCGATGCGGGGCTGGAAATCAACGAAGGCAATGCCGACCGGGTCGGTGCGCTGATCGGTTCGGGTATCGGCGGCATCCTCGGCATCGAAGAGCAGGCGGTGAAGTATCACGAAGGCGGTCCGCGCAAGATTTCGCCCTTCTACATCCCCAGCACGATCATCAATATGCTGCCGGGACAGATCAGCCTGATTACCGGGATCAAAGGCCCTAATTTCTCCGCGGTTTCAGCCTGCGCCAGCTCAAACCACTCGATTGGCGTGGCGATGCGCATGATCCAGTACGGCGACGCCGATGCGATGATCGCAGGCGGTGCTGAACGCGGCACCACGCCGACGTCGATGGGAGGCTTCTGTTCGATGAAAGCGATGTCCACACGCAATGACGATCCGATGCGCGCCTCGCGGCCCTGGGACAAGGATCGTGACGGTTTCGTTCTTGGCGACGGCGCCGGCATCCTTGTGCTGGAGGAATACGAACGGGCAAAAGCGCGCGGCGCGCGCATCTACTGCGAATTGATCGGTTTCGGCGCGAGTTCCGACGCGTTCCATATGACCGCGCCGAGCGAGGACGGCGAAGGGCCGGCGCGTTGCATGACCGCTGCGCTGCGCGATGCCGGCATCGGCCCCGACCAGGTCGATTATCTCAACGCCCACGGGACATCCACCCCCTTGGGCGATCTTGCCGAGACCCATGCGATCAAACGCGCTTTCGGTGAGCACGCCGGCAAGGTGATGATCAGCTCCACCAAATCGATGACCGGGCATCTGCTTGGCGCAGCGGGTGGCGTGGAGGCCGTATTTTCGGCGATGGCGCTGCATGATGGCATCGTGCCGCCGACGATCAATCTCGACGAGCCTGACGAAGGTTGCGACCTCGACTATGTTCCCAATATCGCCCGCCACCATCGCCTGAACGTGGCCATGTCCAACGGTTTCGGTTTTGGAGGCACCAACGGCACGTTGATTTTCCGGCGCATCTGAGCCCTGCACGCGAGCGAGCGCATGATCGTCACCCGCGCCTTGCCGGCGGATTTCGATCCGCTGGATTTGCACCGGCGCGCGCCTCAGCGCTATCCGATGTTGTTGCAGTCCACATCATCCGCGTCGCAGGTCGGACGCGCGCCTGGACGTTGGGATCTGTTGTTGGCGACCTCGGGCGAAGCGATCGTCTTGGCCAATGACGGCCGCGTGCGCGATGCGCATGGAACCGAGATCGGTACCGACTTCCTCGCCACGCTCGATCGAGCATGGGCCGTGGAGCGGATCGCGCGCGAAGAGCCGCGTTGGCCCTTCCGCGGCGGCTGGGCCCTGTTTCTCGGGTACGAACTGGCGGCGCAAATCGAGCCTGTGCTGCACTTGCCCTGCGCCGAGGGCGGATTGCCGCGGGCGCTTGCGCTGCGTTGCCCGGTGGCGGTGTTACGTGATCACGCTACAGGAGAATGCGTGGCGATCGCCGAACCCGGCCACGAGGGGATGCTCGAACATGTGCTCGCCGATTGTGATCATGCGCGCATGCCATCGCCGTCGTGGAGGCCTCCGCAAGATTTGGAGGAAGATGCCGACGCCGCTTTTCTGGAAGGCGTTCGACGCATTCTCGATTATCTGGCGGCCGGTGACGTCTTCCAGGTCAATCTTTCGCGCGGTTGGCGCGCGCGGTTCGAGCCGGCACTCGATCCCGCGGCACTGTATGCGCGGTTGCGCGCGGCCAGCCCGGCGCCGTTCGCCGGCATGTTCACCGGCAGGTCCGCGAGCGGGGGCTGGGCGGTGGCGAGTTCTTCACCGGAGCGGCTCGTGTCCGTGCGCGGCGAGATCGTCGAGACCCGGCCGATCGCGGGGACTCGGCCACGTTTCGCGGGCGATGACGATGCGGCGCGTATCCGCGAATTGGTCGGCCACCCGAAGGAACGCGCCGAGCATGTAATGTTGATCGACCTCGAACGCAACGATCTGGGTCGGATCTGCACCGCCGGAAGTATCGAGGTCGACGAGTTGATGAGCGTCGAAAGCTATGCGCATGTGCATCACATCGTCAGCAATGTGCGCGGGCGTTTGCACGCGGACACCACGCCGGGAGATGTCATCCGCGCGGTTTTTCCAGGCGGTACGATCACCGGCTGCCCGAAGGTGCGCTGCATGCAGATCATCGCCGAATTGGAGGGCGCCGGTCGCGGCGCCTACACCGGTGCGATGGGCTGGCTCAACCGGGATGGCGATCTCGACCTGAATATTCTGATCCGCAGCGCAGAAATCGAAACGCCTGTGACAATGGCAGAGGAACCGGGCGGCAGCGTGCTGCGTTTTCGCACCGGGGCCGGCATCGTCGCCGACTCCGACCCGCAGCGCGAGCTTGACGAGACCCGGGCCAAGGCGCGCGGCATGCTCAAAGCGCTGGGAGCCGAGGGATGAATATGTGGGTCTATGTCGGCGAGACGCGGGTCGAAGGCGCAGACGCCGTGATCGCCCTGGCCATGGGGCGCGGGCAGGCTTACGGCGATGGCGTATTCGAAACCATGCGCGCCAGCGATGGCCAGATCCTGTGGTGGCCGGCGCATTGGCAGCGCTTCGCCGAAGGCGCGCGGAGACTGCGAATAGTCTTGCCCCGACAAGTCGTGATCGAGACTGAGATCGCGGATCTGCTGCGCGGCGTCGGCGATACGACCATCAAACTGACCCTGTGTCGCGGAGCCGGTGGTCGCGGTTATGCGCCGGCCAACGATGCGCCGCCGCTTTGGTTGTTGTCCACGCATCCGTTGCCGTCGCCGCAACGGGCGGGCGGTTTGGTTCTTCGTTGGTGCGAAACCCTGATGGCCGTACAACCTTTGCTGGCGGGGCTCAAGCACTGCAACCGGTTGGAACAGGTACTGGCGCGCGCGGAATGGGATGACCCTGGTATCGACGAGGGCCTGCTCCGCGAGCAGGAGAGCGGTGATGTGATCGGAGCGACCGCTGCCAATCTCTTTGTCCTGCGTGAGCACCGATGGTGGACGCCGCCGGTCGACCGCTGCGGCATTGCCGGCGTCTGTCGCGATTGGGCGCTGTCTGCGCTGAATGCGGGCGAGCGCAGATTGACGGTGTCGGATGTCGAAACTGCTGACGCGCTTTTCCTGTGTAATGCCTTGCGCGGTATCCTCCCGGTCGTGCGGCTCGGTGATCGCCGGTGGGCGCCGCATCCGGCCATGGCTGATGCGGTTCGTCGGTTGTCCGCCGCGCATCCGGCTTTGGCCCCGGCGATCCGGCAAGTGGGTGGAGAACTATCCGCCGACTTGATTGGAGCTGGCCGAGTCGATGTTCCAAGTCCATAGAAACCAGGAGACTCCGTGAGCCCCGGCCGCAAACGCAAATCGCGCTTCCGCATTCTGTCTGTGCTGCTGCTGGCGGCGCTCGTGTTCGCGGCCGTTGCGGGTTATATCGCATATCAACGCTTTCTCGGATTCTCCGACGCGCCGATCGCCGGTATCGAGGACGGCGATACGGTTGAGGTCGCCGCTGGCGATTCGCTGCCGAAGGTGCTGCGCAAAATGCGCGAACAAGGCATTGCGGCGAACGATCTGGAATGGCGGGCGCTGGCCCGGCAGATGGGAGTCGCCGGCAAGATCCAGATTGGCGAGTACGCGCTCGAACCCGGCCTCACGCCACGTGAACTGCTCCTGCGTATGCGCGACGGTAAAGTGATGAACTACCGCTTCAC
Source organism: Lysobacteraceae bacterium (assembly GCA_008015095.1). Lineage (GTDB taxonomy): Bacteria > Pseudomonadota > Gammaproteobacteria > Xanthomonadales > Xanthomonadaceae > Lysobacter_I. The sequence goes on from SSEV01000018.1 coordinate 13,173, forward strand.
CATCGTCGAAGGTTGGAACATCCGCGAGTTGCGCGCTGCCCTGGCCAAGGCCACGCCGTTGCGGCAGCAGGGCGCGCAGCTCGACGACACCGCATTGATGCGCGCCTTGGGGCTGGGCGGTCAACATCCGGAAGGCCGATTCCTCCCCGAGACCTATCTCTACACCCGTGGCGACAGTGATCTGGATGTGCTCAAACGCGCCGCCGCGGCAATGGAGCGCGCCTTGACCGAGGCCTGGAACGCCCGCGATCCTGGTCTTCCGTTGGAATCGGCGTACCAGATGCTGACCCTGGCTTCGATCGTTGAGAAGGAAACCGGCGTCGCCGACGAGCGGCCACAGATCGCCGGCGTATTCGTGCGCAGGCTGAAGATTCCGATGCGCCTGGAAACCGACCCGACCGTGATCTATGGCATGGGCAGCGCCTACAGCGGCAATATCCGCAAACGCGATCTGCAGACCGATACGCCCTACAACACCTACACTCGCGATGGCCTGCCGCCGACGCCGATCGCGATGCCGGGCAAAGATGCGTTGATGGCGGTTGCGCATCCTGCACCGGGCGAAGCCCTGTTTTTCGTCGCGGTCGGCGACGGCAGCGGCAGGCATGTCTTCACCAAGACCTACGCCGAACATCAGAGCGCCGTTGCGGACTATCTGCAGCGTTACCGTCAAAAGCGGGCGCAGCGCCAATGAGCGCAGTTCTGCACACACATCCGCGTTTCGTGTCGCTCGAAGGCGGAGAGGGCGCGGGGAAGACCACGGTGCTGAACGCGTTGCGCGAAGTCTTACAGCAGGCCGAGCATGAGGTGGTCTCGACCCGCGAGCCCGGGGGCACGCCGTTGGCCGAGCGCATCCGCGAATTGTTGCTGTCGACGGCGACCGACGGCAGTCATTACGAGAAACCCGCCGCCGAGACCGAACTGTTGCTCATGTTCGCTTCGCGTGCGCAGCATGTGCGCGAGACCATCGGACCGGCGCTGGCGCGCGGCGCCTGGGTGATCAGCGATCGTTTCACCGATTCGAGTTACGCCTATCAGGGCGCTGGCCGCGGTCTCGACCCGGGCTTCATCGCCGAACTCGAGCGCCGGGTCGTTGGCATCCAACCGGGCTTGACGCTGTTGCTCGATCTTGGCGTAGCCCAGGGCCGTGAGCGCACGCGTGGGCGGGATCTTGCTTTCGGCGGCCAAGGTCCGGACCGGATCGAACGCGAGCGCGACGAGTTCTTCGAGACCGTGCGCCGGGCATTCCTCGCGCGCGCGCGCGCTGAACCCGAGCGGGTGCGAGTGATCGACGCCTCGCAGAGCGTGGCGGAGGTCGCTGCTGATGCGGTGGCGATCCTGCGCATGTTCATCGCCCGTAGCGCGACCGAGCGCGGTCAACCGTGATGCAGGCAGCGGCGCTCGCACCCTGGCAACGACGTCCTTACGCGCAGGCGATGGCCGCCTTCGAGAGCGGACGACTCGGACATGGCCTGCTGTTCAGCGGTCCTGCGATGCTCGGCAAACGCGCGCTCGCCGAACGCCTCGCCAAACGCCTGCTGTGCACATCGCCAGGGGCGGACGGGGAGGCCTGCGGGCGCTGCCGCAGTTGCCAGTTGTTCGCGGCCGGCACCCATCCGGACTACGCGGTCGCCACTCTGGAATTGAATAAAGAGGGCACCCGGCTGCGCACCGAGATCGTGATCGAGCAGATCCGCACCTTGTCCGAACGGATGGCGTTGACGCCGCAGTTCGGCGGCGCGCAGATCGCAGTGCTCGATCCTGCCGATGCGATCAACCATGCCGCCTGCAATGCGCTGCTCAAGACTCTGGAAGAACCTAACCAGAGCCGATATCTATGGTTGATCAGCGCGCATCCGGCGCGTTTGCCCGCGACGATCCGCAGTCGTTGCCAACGGCTGCAATTCCAACTTCCCTCCGCTGACGAAGCCTTGGCCTGGTTACGCGATCGCGGCCATGCGCAGGGCGCAGCCACCGAAGCCCTGACCGCGGCGCGTGGTCATCCGGGGCTCGCGGATGCGTGGCTGCGCGATGGAGGGCTCGACCTACGCCGCGAGGTCGCCGCGGATCTCGTGGCTTTGGCGCGCGGCGAGCACGGCGCCTTGGAAACCGCGCAACGCTGGACTGCAGGAACGGATCTCGATCAGCGTTTGCATCACGCCGCCGATCTGGCTGCGGTCGAGGCCGGTTGTGAGGCCGACGCCTCGATGTCCGCCCTCGGCCTGGGCTTGCCCTTGACCGGCAGCCGCAGAATCCGCACGCTCGCAACCTGGTTCGATGCCGCGAACCGGACCCGCGACCTGCTGCGCACCACGGTGCGCGCCGATCTCGCGCTGACCGAGTTGCTCGCGCAATGGCGCCAGCTCGCCGCGTCGCGCGGCGCGGCGGCCCCTGCATCGCATAAGCCTCGTGGAGACCGACGATGAATGTGAAAACAGCGGTGGCCGGCGCCCGACAGGGCATTCTTTCGCTGGCGGTGAAGGACAAAAACGCGCTGTACCAAGCCTACATCCCTTACCTGAAACTGGGGGGCGTCTTCGTTCCGACGCCCAAGCGTTATTTCCTGGGCGACGAAGTGTTCCTGCTGTTGACCCTGCCTGAATCGAGCGAGCGCCTGCCGATCGCCGGCAAAGTGGTCTGGGTCACGCCATCCGGCGCGCAAGGTAATCGCACCGCGGGGATCGGTGTGCAGTTCGCCGATTCGCCCGAGGGCGAGGCGGTGAAGACCAAGATCGAAGCGATCCTCGCCGGCATCATCACGTCCGACAAGTCGACGCATACGATGTGAGCGTCGGTTGGTAGGGTTCGATAGTCACTAGACAGTCAGGAGCGGCATGAGCCGCCACTACGCCGAGGCAACACGAAGAATGCGGTCTGTGCCGCGCGCGATGGCAGCATGGCTGCTGTCGTGCGTGATGATCACGGTCGGTTGTTCTGGCCTCTCGAACCGACAGCCAGTCGCGGCCGACGTGCCGCAGATGGAGGTCGATCACGCTATCGTCGAAGTCGCGCTCGGGGACAAGCGTCTGCGCGTTCCACGCGAGTATCTCAGGCATCGCCTGGCGCCGACCTCGGGCCGTTCGTTGGAACTGGTCTTGTCCTGGCCGGACCTCGGGCCCGGCGCGTACCCTGAGCCTGTTGAACCGCTAGCCGCAGCGACGAATATCGGGGTCACCGTACTGTCTGCGAAACAGATGCCGCCGGCGACGCTAGCTGCGTGGCGGGCTCAATACCTCAAACATGGTCCTGATGGCGTAATGGTCGACGCTGTCGGGAGATCGCGTGATCAGCCGGTTTTCGGACTCACCCCTTACTACGTCACCGGTTCGCGCAGCCAACGTGCGGCAGGAGTGGATTGGTTCTTCGCGCGCCCGACTCCACATGGCGCTGCGACGGCGATCGAATGCACGCCGCGCATCCTGGACGATGGAGTAGGTATCCTCAATGGGCGTCTGGTCCGTTCCGGTGGAGATACCGGAGTACTGGCTGTCTGCAGGCATTCCTTCGAACTTCCCGATGGCGTCATCGTCCACGCCGAGTACCCCCGCGCCGTCCTGGGTCATTGGAAGCGGATCGAAGCCAAGGTAGTCTTGCTCCTGGGCAGCAAGCGGACTGTTGAAAAACAGACCGATAGGCCATTCGATCCGATTGCGGCGCTGGCCCGCGGCTTGCAGCGGTGATCCGGCATGAGCGGTCTGACATGAGTGGCCTGAGATGAGCGGCCTGAACCCGCAAGACATGGAAATCCTGCGTCAGTATGCGCAGAGCGGCAACCGCGAACTGTACTGGAATTACCTCGCCCAGAAGGAAGGCAATGACGGCTATGGCCTGCTTGCCCTCGGCGTGGTGCGCAACGACAACGTGCCCGGCGCGGTCGCCAATATTTACGCGCAGAATCGCGCCCGCGCGGATGGCGTGAACATGAGTGAACGGCAATGGGAGCGTTTCGGCGCCGATCTGATGCGTGCCGATTTTGCCGAACGCGAACGGATGATGGGACAGGGGCGTCCGGATCTGGCTCTGAATCTTCCGGTGCGCCAGGTTCAGGACGTGCACGATCGTAGCTTCCGCGCTTATGGCATCAACGAGGATGCCTGGACTCCGCGCATGCTGCTCGACGCCGCACGCCGTCACGGCGGCGAGCGCGAAGCGGAATCGGTCTGGCGGGGCATGCGCGACAACAGTTATCTCGGCATCGGTCGTGGGATCGGCACCAGCTACAACGCTGCGCATCGTTACAACGATGCGCAATTCAACGCGGCCGAATATCTCGGCAACGTCACCGCAGCGCGTGCGTTGGCGACGCAGAGCCTGCCCAACACCGACCCGAACCGGATCGGCGCGTCCAGTATTTACCACATGTATTCCGAGCGTGATCGCAGTTGGAGCCTGGTGAACACCGCAGGCGTGGCCATGGGCGGCATGCCGGTGATCATTCCCGAGCGCGATCCCGCCCGGATCGCCGAACTCAACGATGCGCGCGCGGTGCGCCTGCATCGCCGCGAGATGCGCGACGATTTCACGACAACGACCCGTACCGGCAGATCCGGCGCAGCCCGCAGACGCTCGCCGAGAACGAGCATGTGCCGTCCGATCCGCGCATCCCGGGGAGTCGCGGCTATGCGATGTATCAACAGATCGAGCAGGGCGTCGTGCGTCTGCAGGGCGGGAACCCCGAGCAGAACGAGCGGTTGACGATGAGTCTCTACGCAGCCGCGGTCGAGCGCGGCATCAGCGGCCCGGTGCAGATCGCGGCGGGGCAGGGGCGCGACCAAGCCAGCGCGACCATCTTCCTGGTGAATGGCAACGACCCTTACAACGCTGTGAATGTGCGAATCGGCGTCAACCTGGCCGATGCCGCGAGCCAGTCGGTTGGAGAATCCTTACGCCGGGTGCAGGATGCCGAGCAGCAGCAATTCGCAGGTGCGCGCGTACAGGTGACCTGCCCCCACCCGCCGTACCAGTGATTACTGATAAAGCCCGGGTGTGAAGGATACTGCGTTGTTCTCGTGTTGTGCTCGGTGGTTGGCCGCGAACCTGGCGGGTGGAATGCGACCGCAACTGCTGTGAGGTCTGACCTCGTTGTAGTCCCGTCGCCATTCGGCGATCACGGCGCGAGCCTGCTCCAACGAAGTGAACCAGTGTTCGTTGAGGCATTCGTCTCTGAACTTGCCGTTGAAGCTCTCGATGTAGCCGTTCTGCATGGGCCTTCCCGGTTCGATCAGCAGATGCCGGATGCCGTGCCGCAGTGTCCACGCGATGAAGGCCCGACTGGTGAACTCCGGCCCGTTGTCGGTACGCACGGCCCGCGGATAACCACGGAAGCGGGCGATCTGGTCCAGCACGCGGATCACGTAAGCGCCGCTGATCCCGTGATCGACGACGATGTCCGGACATTCATGGGTGAAGTCGTCGGCGATGGTCAGGCATTTGAGCCGGCGACCATTGGCCAGCGCGTCGCTCACGAAGTCCATGCTCAGCACCTCGTTCGGTGTGCAGGCCGGTGCCAGCGGCTGGCGATGGGCCGCGGGGCGCTTGACCTTCTTGCGTCGGCGCACCGCGAGGTTCGCCTCGCGGTACAGGCGATAGACCTTCTTGTGGTTCACGCCGGAAAATTCCTCATCCAGCAGGTCATGCAAACGGCGATAGCCGAACCGGCGCCGGACCTGGGCCAGTTCGATGAGGCGTGCCGACAGTGCCTGCGTGGTGGCTGTTGGCTCGGGCCGGTGGCGGTAGGCGTCGCGGGATAGCCCCACAAGGCGGCAGGTCCGGCGCTCGCTCAACGAAGTGTGTTCGAGCATGCACTGGACCGCCTCGCGCTTGCGTTGCGGGGCTAGCGTTTTACCCCGAAGCCGATCTTGAGCGCTTCGATGTCCAGATGCGCTTCGGCCAACAGTCGCTTGAGCCGGTTGTTCTCCGCTTCCAGTTCCTTGAGCCGCTTGGCGTCTTCGGCCTCCATGCCGCCGTACTTGGCCCGCCAGGCGTAGAAACTGGCGGGGCTGAAGCCATGCTGCCGGCCCAGCTCGGCGACCGCCATGCCCGCATCCGCCTGCTTGATGAACCCGATGATCTGCTCGGTGGTGAATCGACTCTTCTTCATGTCCGTCCTCTTGGGTTGACGGACTTTACAGCTTCACGTGGTACGGCTCAGCGGGGGCAGGTCACATCACCGCGCAAAGCCCGAAAGGGATTTGGCTCCGAAAGCTACTTGGATTCGCACATCGAAAGACACATCGAATTTCCATCGCCCACACGCAATTCTCCCCGTTGGGCGATCGTATCCCTTGAGGCGAGTCACCCTAAGCGCAACGCCAGTCGAACCCCTTTCAGCCACTGCTGTCCGAGCCGCGCGGCCAGCGCGATCAGGTCTTGTGCCGAACCTGCGGCGCGTGCCCAACCGCCTCCGAATGCGCCAACACGGGTAGCCCAGCGCTTCGCGTCTTGATCGAGGCTCGAGAGGATGGCAGGTGCATCGATCGCGATCTGCCCACGCTTGCCCGGCGCCAGCGTGCGCCCGGTCCAATCGAGAATCTGCAGATAGTCCGCAACCGTGAGATCGAAGGTTGGACGCAGATCGCCCGCGATGGGTTTGAGCGGTTGAGTCAGCATTGTTGGCGCCGATTGTGCTTTGTTGATGCGCCTGATGACGCTGGTATGTGCAGAGGTTTCCAGGCGATCTGTCATTCCGGCGCGGATCGGATTGAGGTCGACATACGCCATGGCGGCCAACACTGAACGTTCGTCGCACAGGGCCTGACACTTGTATCGGCCTTCCCAGAACCGACCTTTGCAACCATCTTCGCGATTGGCGCGACGTGCGATCGGTTCGACCAGGCAACGCATCAGCCAGGACAGGCTGCCTAGCCGTTGGCGAAGAATATTCAACCGGGCCGGGTCTGCGAGCAGGCGCAAGCGCTTGTGCTCAATGGCTGTGTCGCTGTCATCGCGTGGCGGAAATAGCCGCAACCAACGTGCGGCGACCTCCTCGTCGCTCCAGGTTGAGGTAACGCTTGGGTCGACCCGAACCACCAGGTGCAGGTGGTTGCTCATAACCGCATAAGCATGAATTGCCACGGCAAAAGACTCAGCAACTGTGTGGATACGCGCTTCGACCCATGGCCTTCGGTGTTCGAAGGAGCGCCCGGTGTAATGATCGATCCCACAAAGAAAAGCACGTCGCACGCATCGCTGGACACAATGATATGTGCCAGCGATGTCTGGTGGGGCGATGTGCGAGCGTGGTCGGGTCATGCGGCCATCATCGATAAGTTAGGGCTGGCGGGATATCAGGAAATGACGTGATTTGATGTCAGGGAAGTCTGAGTTGTGGGTGTCTCGTCGTCTTGCTGTGGGTGTCCCTGTGTCTTTCCCTGTGTCTTGCCTGTGTCTTGGTTGGTGGTTGTTGGGTGTCCCTGTGTCTTCGTATGATGCGGCCCTCATCGATTGATAGCGGCCGGATTCAGGGCCGGCGATTAACCCGTCAGGCGGGTTAAATCCGCCATACAACCGCAACCCACGAGGACGAAAAAATGAATGGTTGGACGCGTGCGTGCGCTTATCTTTTGTTCGGAGCTTGTTGCATGGGTTTCGCGGGTTGCGCATCGATGCCCGCATCCTACAATCCGTCCGGGTTGCCGCAGGCGGAGCTGGCTTTCGTCGAGGCGGAGGGCGGCTATTCGAAGTTTGCGCAGATCATGGGGGTCTTCGACGAGACAGGCAGGCGCGTCGTCGGGACCGATTCATGGGTCAAGCAGGATCGTTGGACCAAGTTGTATCTCGAACCAGGTCGTTATCAGTTCGCGGTGCATTGCCAGATGGGCACGCTCTACGCGGCGCCATCGGTCACCGTGGAACTGTCTGCCGGGGCGCACTACAAAGTGATATGTCGCGCGATGAACAACGGCGCGATCTATGGTGCGGCGGAAGCGCAAATCAAAAAGGTCAGCCCTTGAAAACGCAGGGCAGAGCAGCCTTCCCGGAACTGCGCCAATAGAGAAAATCAGGGCAACGCTTCCCCTCGGCGCCACAAAAATCTCACGCGGCCCCGGTGTTTTCGTTGGCACTTTCGTACAGGCCGTCATATGCATCGCATATGGGTGTATGGGTGAGGCAAGCATGTCGCTTTTTTTGCGCGACGTCTCGCATTGCTGCAGCACAACATCCCTTGCGGATTGTCTTTATGTTCAGGCTACGATGGTGGAATGCACTGTCTCGAAACGCATTGCGGCTAAACGCTTTTTTTCCAATTGACGCTGGGCGTGCGCAGTGAATTTGTGCGATGTGGCACATTGCATGTCGATATCATGCCTGCGATCACACTCCGTCTCCGCCCGGTCAGACACATCGATTGATCAATACGGCGTCTTTCTTTTACGGGCCTTCGCCGTACTGCATTTTGGTTATTTGACAAGGCGTGGATGCGCGAGCAGTATCCGGGACGCTTGGCATCCGGACGCCGCACTCGAAATCGCAACGCATGGCAGCGTAATCGTCGTACGACGCTCATCTCGTCACATCCAGCGGATCGCTCCGCGACTCCGGAATCTCAAGCGCACCAGGAAGACGCAACGCTTCGCAGCGTTGATCGTGGCATTGGATGTCCCCCGCCATGATCGCGTCGGCCCTTTTCAATCCTTACGCATCATCTTTAATGGAGGAAGACATGCGCAGTCTGTTTTCGATCAAGTCCGCTTCGTCGCGTCGCGCCGCGGTTTTCGCGGTTGGTCTGTTGACCGCAATCGCCTGCTTGCCGGCTTTGGCGCAGGAAAGCAAGGATAACTGGATGCGGGAATATGTGCGTCTCCGCGTCGCCGAGCGCAATTTGCAGGCCATGCCGGCCGATCTGACCTCGGAAGAACTCGATCAGATCGTTTCGCCGATGATCGTCGGCGGCACGGTCGCCGGGGCCGCGGACAATCCGTTCCAGGTCGCGCTGCTGACCAAGAGCGTCGCCGACAATTTCCAGGCGCAGTTCTGCGGCGGCACGCTCTACAAGTCGAACTATGTCATCACCGCGGCGCACTGCAGTGATTTCACCACCGCATCGCAAGTCCAAGTGCTCACCGGCACCCGCAACCTGGACGGCACGGGCGTGCGCCGCAATGTCACCCGTATCGTGATCCACCCGAGCTGGAACCCCAACACCTTCAACAACGACGTTGCGGTGTGGCAGTTGTCGACCTCGGCCACCGGCATTCCGCTGGCGTCGTTGGCGACCGCCGATCCGGCCGTGGGCACCAGCCTGCTGGCGACCGGTTGGGGCGCGCTGTCGGAAGGCGGCAGCTTCCCGATCAATCTGCGTAAGGTTTCGCTGCCGCTGGTGTCGCGCACCAATTGCAACGACGCCAATTCCTACAATGGCCAGATCACCACGGCGATGCTGTGCGCCGGCCGCGACAGCGGCGGCATCGACACCTGCCAGGGCGACTCGGGCGGCCCGCTGGCACGCGGCAGTGTCCTGACCGGTATCGTCAGCTGGGGCAATGGCTGCGCACGGCCGAACTTCTTCGGCGTGTACACCCGCATTTCAAACACCAGCATCCGCAACTTCATCACCAGCATCGCTGGTTTGTGACATCGCTGGTTTGTGACATCGCTGGTTTGTGACCCTACGCGGCCGCGCCCGAGCGCGCGGCCGCCGGGATTCACGCTTGCGGAGCAATCCGGAAGCGTCGGGCGGGGCGGATATCCGCCCCGCTTTTTTTGCCATGACCGCATCGGGGGGGCGAATACCCGGGCGTCAGCCACGGCGGGGCCCTCACTCCACGATATCCCGGCGATGGCCTATGCTCACCGTTTCGCGTATCAACGAAACGGCCTGAGGCATGTCGACTCACACGATCGGCGAACGACATTGGCGCGTATGGGGATTGCTGGCCGTCGGCCTGGCGGTCTGCGTCGCGCTGTTTCTTAATGGACCCATCACGCAAGACCAGGACTACCACCGTTTCGCCGACGCGCGCGGCATGTTCGGTCTCCCCAACTTCTGGAACGTCGTTTCCAACGCACCGTTCCTCGTCTTCGGTCTGTGGGGCGTGTTCGCGTTGCTTCGCGACGCGAAGCAACGCGCACCGAGGCGGCGAACCTACCTGACGTTCTTCATCGGCTCGGCGCTGGTCGCCTTCGGCTCGGCCTACTATCACGCCGATCCGGGCGACGCCACGCTGGCATGGGACCGGCTGCCGATGACGATCGCCTTCATGGCTTTCTTCGCCGCGATCATCGACCGGCACGTCCGGTCCGGGTTCGCCGCGCGCGGGCTGTTGCCGTTGCTGCTCATTGGCGTCGCATCGGTGATCTGGTGGCGGGTGTCTGGCGATCTGCGCGTGTATCTGCTGGTGCAGTTTCTGCCGATCCTGACCATTCCGCTGATCCTGCTGGCGTTCCCGGTGAGGTCCGCGGGCACGCGATGGATCTGGGCCGTGCTCGGCGTGTACGTGCTCGCCAAGATTCTGGAAGTCTACGATGCGCAACTGTATTCGGCGCTGGGCATGAGCGGACATGCGCTCAAGCATCTGGCTGCGGCGCTCGGGGTGTACGCCATGTTGCGCGCGGTGCGGGCCGAGGTCAGCGCAACAGGATCGCCGTTGCGGTAAAGGCATGGTCCCGGGGCGGCCCTGCGAACAGATTCTGCGCGCAACCACGCTTGAAGGCAGTGAAGTGAAAGGAGAAACGCGATGACCGACCGGCCGTGGTGGGCGACCGCTCTGCAATGGAGCCTGTGGTGGATCGCGATGATCGCCGTGATGGGATGGCTCGGCCGGGCGCGACTCAAGCCGCGCCCCGTGCACGAGGCCGGGTCGCTGCGCCACCCGCGCGCTACGTTGATCATCGGGCTGGTGACATTCGGCTTCTTCGCTGCATTGACCGTTCTGTCCAATCTCTTTCCAAACGACACCGCTACCTGGTGGACGACGGCGATCTTCGTCGGTTTTGCGCTCATGGGCGTGCCGCTGATCATCGAGTACGTCTACGCCCGTCATGCCGTGTCAGCGGCCGGTCTGTCTTACTGGACCTATTTCGGCGGCGCGAAATTCATGGCCTGGGATACGCTGCGCGAAGTGCGCTTCACCCATGCGATGCGCTGGTTCCGTGTGGAAAACAGTTCCGGTGATGTCGCGCGGCTCTCGGTGATGCTGATCGGCCTGCCGGATTTCGCGGCGGCGCTGCTCGAATACGCGCCGGATACGACCGTGATCGACGACGAAACCTTGGCGATTCTGCAGGCCACCGCCGCCGGGCATCCGCCGCCGGCATGGTGAACCCGTTGGGTGGTTGCGGGTCTCGCGGGCTCTACAGGAAGGTCTGAGCGCTACCCCCTGGCGTTATTCAGATGCCGCAGATTCAGGCCAAGCCCGAGTCTGCTGCCGTCGGATCAAACGCTTCCACGCTCGATCTGCGGGCACGCCGTCGAGGGCGCACGGAACCTCTGCGTTGTTCAGAGGCGCGTTAACGCCCCAGCCACAGGGCGAACAACAACGCGATCGCATACCAGCCGAGGTCGGAGATCCGATTGGCGAGGCCGATGAGGGTCTGGGCGTGATCGCTGCCGAGACGTTGGATCGAATCGACCAGTCCGAAACCGATCGCGCCGCCCATCTGCGCTGCGGCGATGCACCAGTTGGCCACCACGATCGTCGCCACGGTCGCCAGCACGCAAACGACCGCGCGCGACCATCCCGGCGGCATGCGCGCCAGACGCAGCATCAATGCGATGTCGGCCGCGGTCATCGCGGCCATCCAGGCGCATTGTTGATCGAAGATCAGGCCGACGATGGTCCAGAGCGCGCTCATGCCGAAGATGCCCAGTACGGCGAGCATGAGCGGCGCGACGATCCGGCCGGACGCGGAGGGGGAAGTCGTGCGGGCCATATCCATCGCGACAGGGTAGCCGAGGAAAGTCCGCGTGGCGATGGTCGGAGCGACGATGCGGAACCCGATGCGCCGTATTGGCGAGGCATGTCGCGGGCTGGAGCAGGCCCGCACGGATATCGGCCCCGATTGGAATCCGAGAGTTGTCGAAGACATGCGTCTTATGCGCATCTCGGCGGGTCGCCTCAATCGGAGAGTCGAGGGCGCCTTGACGGGAGTTGAGCAACGATGCCTCGAAGCGTTTCGGGCAATGCCGGAAAAGCCAAAAAAGTCAGCGCTGCTGAGGCGCAGGGATATGTCGATCATCGCACACGCCCAGAATGGACGAGTGCGATGTCGCTTTGATTCGTCGCATCTTTGGCGCAGCCGTCCGTGGCCGCGCCGGCAAGCTGTTTTGCAACAGCCGGTTTTTCAACAGGGCATCAGAACTTCGCGCGCAAACTCACGCCGTAATGCAGGCTCGGGCCGGGGATCACGGTCGGAATGCCGAACAGACGCCCGGTATTCCCGGCGTCGATGAGATGTTCCTCGTCGGCGAGGTTGTTGCCCCACACCATGACTTCCCAGTTCTCGTTGAAGCGCATGCCCGCGCGCAGGTTCAGCAGGCCGTAGCTGTCCTGGTCGATGCCCGGGGTGTTGTCGTCTTCGAAGTAGACATGACCGCGCCAGTTGTAGCTCGGGCGCACATAGAGGCTGCGGCCGTCGGAGAGCGGGATGTCCCAGTCCAGGCCCAGGGCGATGGTCTGCTTCGGCGTCATCCGGAATTCGTTGCCGGCCAGTTCCTGATAGCCGCCGTCATCGTCGAAGGCGTTGAAACCGGCGTTGATGTAGCCGTAGTTCAACCAGCCGTTGAGGTGGTCGGTGAAGCGGCCGAACAACGAGGCCTCGAAACCGATGGCGTGCGCCTTGCCGGCGTTCTTGGTGATGAAGAACGGCGGCGGGGTGGGGTTGCGCACCGAAGCCTGGAAGTCGTTGTAGTCGTAGTAGAACAGCGACAGGTCGTAGACGAAACGGCTGTCGCCGCTGGCGCCCTTCATGCCCAACTCGTAGCTCCAGACGATTTCCGCCGGCACTTCGTCGCTACCGAGGTCGCTGACGTTGATCATGTTCGGCCGGCGTCCGCGCGACACGCTGGCGTAGGTGTTGATGTTCTCGCCGAGTTTATAGCCGAGCACCGCACGGCCGACCCAGGAGGTCCAACTGCCGTCGTCGCTGAGCCGGCCGGCGGTGACCGGGAACAGCAGATTGGTGCAAGGCGGCGCGCCGCAGGCC
>SSEV01000187.1 GCA_008015095.1 Lysobacteraceae bacterium
CATCACCCCCTTGGGCGTCCCGGTCGAGCCGGAGGTGTAGATGACATACGCCAGATGCTCCGGCCTCAGCCCCAACTCTTCAGGATCGGGATTCCCCGTGTTCCCACTGCGCCACAACGCCGCATCCGCATCCAACATCAGCAACGACGGCGCCCGATCCCCCGCGCCCGCCAACAACCGCTCGATCAACCCGCCATCCACACGCCCATCGCTCACCATCGCGCGCGGACCACTGTCCAACACCATGTGCGACAACCGCGCCTCGGGATAACCAGGGTCCAACGGCACATAGGCCGCGCCTGACTTCAAAATCCCCAACACCCCCACCACCATCTCCACACCACGATGCACGCAGATCGCCACACGATCGTCAGGACGAACCCCCTGGCCGATCAATGCGTGCGCCACCTGGTTCGCACGGCGATTGAGCGCCTCATAGCTCAACCTCTCCTCTCCGTACGCCAGCGCCAACGCCTCCGGATGCTCCCGAACACGGGCCTCGAACAACGTGTGCAGGCAACCCGACGGGTACGGCTCCTCCGCCGGATTGAATCCCTCAATCAGCTGCATGCGCTCCGCTTCAGGCAAAATGCTCAAACCACCGACCGGCGTCTCGGGCGCCTGCTCCAGCGCCGCCAGCAACTGCTCCAGCGCACACTGCATATAACCCGCAACCCGCTCAGGCGCATAAGGGCTCACGATCTGCGGGTTTAGGCCAAACCCCGCATCTTCGTCCGCGTCAACCCCGTAATCGTCGACATTCAGCGCCACCGGATAGTTGCTGCGCTCGTGCCCTCCCACCACACGCACGCCCTGTAGCGCTTCAGGCATCTGCTCCGCGTCCGCCCAGACTTCTCCCATCGGGCTATGCCGATAGTTCAACAGCGCGCTGAACAGCGGCATGGGCGCTTCTACCCCACTGCAACGCTGAGCCAGCGCCAACGACGCATGCTCATGCCGTAACAGATGCGCCAGACTCTGATGCGTCTGCCCTAAAGCCGCCGCCGCCCCCTGACCCGCAAGATTCACCCGCAACGGCAGGGTGTTGATGAACAGCCCCATGCCATGCTCGCTTACCTCCCCCCCTTGCATGCGCCCCAGCAACCCGGTCCCGAACACCACATCCTCGCGTCCACTGAGTTTGGCCAACACCTGCGCCCAAGCCAGATGGAACACACTGGCCACGCTCACGCCATGCCGGCGCGCGCACTCACGGACGCCACGGCTCAATCCCGCCGGCAGCGGCCACCGGCACTCCCGCACATCGCCTCCCGTCCGCTGCACATCGGCAAGACCGTAGGGCAAGGTCGGCTCGCTCACGCCACCCAGCAACGTCTTAAAAAACGCTTCGTGCTCGCCCGTACTCAAGCCGCGTCGAGCCTGCGCCACAAAGTTGCGGAACGGAACCGGTTCAGGCAAATCAGCCTGCTGGCCCGACAGGTGGGCGGCAATCTCCCGAATCAGCGCTTCCAGCGAGGCGTGATCGCCCCACAAATGGTGGCTGAGCATCAACATAGACCAACGGCCGCTGCTCACATCCTCCATCGCATGCAACTCCAGCAACGGAGCGCGCCGCAGGTCCATGCGGTAGCGGTGCGGATCGAACCGCGTCTGTAATTGCGCAGCCGCTCCGCGCGCATCGCCGGTATCCGCAACCTCCTCATGCAGGATCAGCTCGGCCTTCCGCTGCACCACCTGCACCGGCGCCTCCAACCCTTCCCAATGCATCGCCGTGCGCAGCACATCGTGACGCTGAATCACCGCATTGAGCGCCTCCACATAGCGGTCCAACCGTACGCGAGCATCGAACTCGAACAGCATCGGAGTGATGTACACATCTCCCTGCTGCTCCAGCAGGTAGTGGAAGAAAATCCCTTCCTGCAACGGCGCCAAAGGGTAAATATCCTGCACATTGGCGGCCCCACCGGGCACCTGGGACACGATCTGATCGATCTGCGCCTGACTGAGCGACACCAACGACAAAAGCTCCGGGGTCAGACGCGCACAGTCCACGGCAATCAAGTTCGCAGGAATTTGTGCGGGAACTCCCGTACGGGCCGCTCTGGCAGCCAGGGCCGCCAGTGTGGTTCCGCCAAAAAGATCGCTCACCTCAACCTGCAATCCAGCCTCGCGCAACCGCGCCATTACGCTGACGGCCAGCAGCGAGTGACCGCCCAACTGGAAAAAATCGTCCCCTCGCCCCACACGGTCCCGCTTCAGCACCTGCCCCCAGATCCGCGCAATCGCCTCCTCGAACGGTCCCTGCGGCGCTTCATAACAACCCCGGACATACGCCTCCTCTCCCGGCGCTGGCAACCCGCGACGGTCCAACTTGCCGTTCGAACTCAGCGGCATCCGCTCCAGCTGCACATACGCCGCAGGCACCATGTGCTCCGGCAAACCCTTCCGTAACTCCGACCGCAACACCTCCGCATCAAGCGCTCCGCCCGATCGCCCCGTCACGTAAGCCACCAGCTGCGGCCCCGCATCCCCCATCCCATGCGAGACCACCACCGCCTCATCCACCCCAGCGCACTGCACCAGACGCGCCTCAATCTCGCCAAGCTCAATCCGGAAACCGCGAACCTTCACCTGAAAATCATTGCGGCCCAAAAACTCGATCGCTCCATCCGCTCGGTAACGACCCAGATCCCCCGTCCGGTACATCCGAGCACCCGCACGTCCGCTGTACGGATCCTCCACAAAGCGCTCCGCCGTCAGCTCCGGACGGTTCAAATACCCGCGCGCGACACCCGCCCCTCCTATGTAAATCTCCCCCACCACGCCCAACGGCACAGGCCGACAATCCTCGTCCAGCAGATAGATCCTCGTGTTCGCAATCGGATGACCGATACTCGAATCGAATCCATCCTCCCTGCGCATCGATATCCATGTGGAGTAGGTCGTCGTTTCTGTCGGGCCATACAGATTGCACACTCGCTGC
The DNA here is from genome assembly GCA_008015095.1 of Lysobacteraceae bacterium. GTDB lineage: Bacteria > Pseudomonadota > Gammaproteobacteria > Xanthomonadales > Xanthomonadaceae > Lysobacter_I. Next base: position 2,945 of record SSEV01000187.1, read on the forward strand.
ACTTGCGTCTGCGCGAATAGCGCGGCCACAAGACTCTCCGGCAAGGGTTCTCCCGCCAAATTGACGGTTTGCACGCTGTCGGGAAAATGACCCGAGCCCAATAGCGACTTCACCGCAGAAGGCACTGCATTGATTAGACAGCTTGGCGTGGATTGCGAACGCAACGCGAGCACATTCTCAACCAGATGAATGTAACCGCCTTGAATCAATGGTGCGAAACACTCATACACCGCCAGATCAAAGTTCAACGAAGTGGACCAGACGACGCAACTCAGCTCTGTTTTCTCAAATGCGCAGCCCGTCCAATGCAGGAAGTTGCACGCATTCCCGTGACTGATCATCACCCCCTTGGGCGTCCCGGTCGAGCCGGAGGTGTAGATGACATACGCCAGATGCTCCGGCCTCAGCCCCAACTCTTCAGGATCGGGATTCCCCGTGTTCCCACTGCGCCACAACGCCGCATCCGCATCCAACATCAGCAACGACGGCGCCCGATCCCCCGCGCCCGCCAGCAACCGCTCGATCAACCCACCATCCACACGCCCATCGCTCACCATCGCGCGCGGACCACTGTCCAACACCATGTGCGACAACCGCGCCTCGGGATAACCAGGGTCCAACGGCACATAGGCCGCGCCTGACTTCAAAATCCCCAACACCCCCACCACCATCTCCACGCCACGATGCACGCAGATCGCCACACGATCGTCAGGACGAACCCCCTGGCCGATCAACGCGTGCGCCACCTGGTTCGCACGGCGATTGAGCGTCTCATAGCTCAACCTCTCCTCTCCGTACGCCAGCGCCAACGCCTCCGGATGCTCCCGAACACGGGCCTCGAACAACGTGTGCAGGCAACCCGACGGGTACGGCTCCTCCGCCGGATTGAATCCCTCCATCAGCTGCATGCGCTCTTCCGCACTCAACAGCTCCAGCTGCGCAAACCTCGTCTGCCCCAGACAGCCCGACTCGTGCGCCGCCACATACGCCGCCAACACCCGTTGCAAGTACTGCGCATGACGTCGGATGCTCGCTTCGTCGAATAGCGCCGTCGCATACCCAAGATCCCCCTCTATCCCCTCTTCGCCTTCCCAAAGCGTCAGCTCAAGGTCGTACTTCGCCACCGCTTCGAACACATCCACCATCCCGATCTTCAACCCGGGAAAGTCCAATACGCCCACGTCGTTGTTCTGCCAGGTGAACAGCACCTGGAACACCGGACTGTGCGACAAACGGCGGGCCGGCTTGAGAATCTCCACGATCTGCTCAAATGGCAGTTGCTGACGCTCCTGCCCCGCAACAGCCACTTCCCGCGCATGACGCATCAGCTCCTGCACGCTCGGGTTCTCGTCCAGCCGCAAGCGCAATGGCAAGGTGTTCACGAAAAAGCCGATCAATCCATGTAACTGCCCCTGGTCGCGGTTGGCGCTTGGCGTACCAATCACAATGTCGCGCTGACCACTGAGCTTGGCCAACACCACCGCCCATGCGCTGAGCAGCGTCTGGTGCAAGGTGCAGCCTTGGGCCTGGCTCAGGGCCTGCAGCCCCCGGCTCAACGACCGGCCCAGTTCGATCCGCACCAGCCCCCCGTGCAGATCCTGCTGCGCCGGCCGCGGAAAGTCGGTGGGCAACGCCAACAACTCCGGCGCTCCCTGCAAATGCTCCCACCAATACCGGCTCTGGGCCTTCAGCGCCTCGGCATCCAACCAGCGCCGCTGCCACGCCGCATAGTCGCCGTACTGGATCGGCAACGCCGGCAACTGCCCTGACGCATCTTCGCACCCCCCCACATAGGCCGCATACAACACGCTCAGCTCGGACGTGAAGATCCCCATCGACCAGCCATCGCTGACAATGTGGTGCTGCACCAGATGCAGCTCGTACCTCGCATCCCCACGACGCAGCAGAAGGCCGCGCACCAGCGGACCACGACTCAGATCGAAAGCCGCGCCCTGATGCTCGCGAACCAGTGCGTCCACCCGCTGCTGTTGTTCCTCCGCCGCAAACGCACGCAGGTCCAGTTCCTGCAGTCCAAAGCCCGTATCCTCTCCCACGCATTGCACCGCCTCGCCGCCGCGAAGCTCGATCCGGCTGCGCATCACCTGATGACGATGCAACAGATGATCCAGCGACCGGCGCAGCGCGCTGACATCGAGCGGACCCTCCAGGCGCAAACCGATCGGAATGTGGTAGGCCTGGCTCTGTCCCGAAAGTTGACTCAGAAACCACAGCCGCTGCTGCGCGAACGACAACGGCAGTCCTTCCCGGCGCGCCTCATCCGTCACCGCCGTAATCGCTGGAATGCGCAACACCTCGTCGGCCTCGCGGGCCGCCTCGATCCGCTCGGCCAGCGACTGTAGGCGGCTGTGTTGGAACAAGTCCGTCAACGACAATTCCAGCTCGAAGTGCTCGCGCAACCGCGCCATCACGCTGACGGCCAGCAGCGAGTGACCGCCCAACTGGAAAAAATCATCCCCTCGCCCCACACGGTCCCGCTTCAGCACCTGCCCCCAGATCCGCGCAATCGCCTCCTCGAACGGCCCCTGCGGCGCTTCATAACAACCCCGGACATACGCCTCCTCTCCCGGCGCTGGCAACCCGCGACGGTCCAACTTGCCGTTCGAACTCAGCGGCATCCGCTCCAGCTGCACATACGCCGCAGGCACCATGTGCTCCGGCAAACCCTTCCGTAACTCCGACCGCAACACCTCCGCATCAAGCGCTCCGCCCGATCGCCCCGTCACGTAAGCCACC
>SSEV01000195.1 GCA_008015095.1 Lysobacteraceae bacterium
AACTCGATCTCGGCGGCGGTCAGGTCACCGTTGCCCGGGAGCAGATCGAAACCCTCGGGCGTGCGCATCACGACGTCGGCGGCATGCATCTCTTCGAGCAGCACGTCGCAAGTCGAACCGGCCAGATCGCGTTTATCGATGCCGCTGCCCATGGTCGCATTGCCCTGGGCATCGAGATCGACCAACAGCACGCGCTTGGGCGCCTGCGCCAGCGCCGCGGCGAGATTGACCGAAGTGGTGGTCTTGCCAACCCCGCCTTTCTGGTTGGCGATGGCGATGATGCGGGCCATGGGAGGGTGAAGCCTCTGTTGCCGATGAGCCGGGCCGGATGGCGCGGGCCGAACTTTGCATTATGCCCGTTACGACAGGTTCCCGCCTTGGTCCGCAGCCTCGTCGCGACGTCCGATCACGACGAGGTGGCGCTCGGCGTCCAGTCCCGGCACGCGCAGGGGATGCAATGCGCGCAAGGCCCATGCGGCGGGCAGGGCCTGGATTTCCTCATCGGGCCGAGCGCCTTTCATCGCGAGCAGTACGCCGCCCGGAGCCAGCAAATGCCCACCGAAGGCGAGAATCTGCGGCAGCGTCGCCAGGGCGCGGGCGGTGATCGCCTGAAATTCGCCTGGCCGTCGCAGCGCTTCGATGCGTGATTCGGCGACGCTGGCGTTGGCTAGGCCCAAAGTGCGCACGACTTCGCGCAAAAAGCGGGCTTTCTTGCCATTGGATTCCACCAACACGACCTGCAGCGCAGGATGGACGAGGGCCAGAGGAACACCTGGCAGGCCCGGTCCGGTTCCCAGATCGGCCAACGAACCGATCCCGGCATCCGGGCCGACGTAGGACACCATGCTCAAGGCGTCGAGCAGATGTTTGCCGACCATCTCGCGCGGATCGCGGATCGCGGTGAGGTTGTAGGCGGCGTTCCAGCGCAGCAGCAGACCGAGATAGCGCATCAGCGGAGCGGCGAGGGCGGGATCGAGCGCGAGCGCCTGCAGCCCTGCTTCCAGGTCTTCGCGCACGATGGCCGGAAGTGCGTGCGTGGTCATCGCGCGGAAGTCTGGTCGATCGCCAGGACGTTCCCGGCGCCGGCAGCGGATCGGGGAACAAGGTTACGCTCGGTCCAGGCTACGGTAGCGAGGTAGCCGGGGACAGGCGTCCAGGCATGGATCCGCCAGTCTTCAGGCAGCCCCAACGCGGAGTCGCAGGCAAGCAACTGCGGCGTCCGATCCTCTTCGACGACCGTGAAGCGCAACTTGTCCAGACCAAAGGATAGGCCACGGCCATGGGCCTTGAGCACGGCTTCCTTCGCGCACCACAGACGGGTGAATCGTTGCTCCAAATCTTGAGCATCCGCGACCTCGGCCGCCAATGCCGCAGTTTCCTCCGCAACGAAAAACCGCTGCGCCAGCGCCAATGCTTTCGGGCGCGGGCGCAGCCACTCGATGTCGATGCCCACGGCCGCACCCACGACATATGCGGCGATCAGCCACTCGCCGCTATGACTCCAGTTCACATCGTGGCCGCCAGGCTTGCCGTCCAGACGCGGGCGGCCGTAAGGGTCGCGTCGGAGGATGAGTGCGGACTGCGCGATGCCGAGCGCCTCTGCTAACCATTGCCGTACCCGCGTCTGGGCGTTTTCCCCGCGCCGATAAGGCCACCAGGCGCACTCGACGGGACCGATTCGGAGAGTGTTCACGAGCTGCCGGCGTTTGAGACGGAGAGGCCAGGCAGCGTAAGCTATTGTTTCGGCAAGCGGAAGATTGGAGGCCGCCTCCGAATTCTGGCGATAAATCTGGTCGTGCGCCCAGGCGTCAGCGATCGATCCACGCCGATGCCGGGCGGATGCCGTAAGCCGATGCACGAGATGAAGGTCGTTCCGATGTGGTTGCGATGGTCGATGACGGGAACAACAGAATGATGACGGGCGACGTGGACACGAATCCACCTTCAAGGCCCGTTGTGACGGGAAACATCGCATTAGCCGAAGGACCGGCAGGGCGCGCGATCGCGTTCGACCGACGGGGACAGATCCGTCTGGAAGTCTTTCTCGCCGAGGTGCGCGGCGTCGCTGCGGGGTTACCCGATGCGGCCCATGCGGTGATCCTGTGCGAAGACCGTTACCGCTTCCTGGTGGCCTTCTGCGCGGTGGGTCTTCGTGGCCAGATCGCCCTGTTGCCGCCCTCGCGGACGCCCGCGGTGATCGCCGAGGTGCGCGCGCAGTATCCCGACAGCTATTGCATCAGCGATGTCGCGATGTCGCCGGCGCCGCCTCGTCTGCATGCCCTGCCCGAGCGCCTGCCGCGCCTGGAAGGCGTCATGCCGCTGGTCGACACCGCCGCGGTGGCGATGATCGGTTTCACCTCGGGCAGCACCGGCGCGCCTTGCGCGCATCCCAAGACCTGGGGCAGTTTGCGGATCAGCAATGCGCAAAACCTCGCCGCGATCCGCCACCTCTGGCCGGCCGCGCAAAGCGCGCGAATCGTCGCCACTGTCCCGCCACAGCACATGTACGGCATGGAATTATCCGTGTTGCTGCCGTTGCTGTCGGATGCCGCAGTGCATGGCGCTCGCCCGCTGTTTCCCGAGGACGTCGCCCGCGCCCTGCACGATGCCGATACTCCGGTTCTGCTGGTGACGACGCCGGTGCATCTGCGCGCGCTGGTCGAGTCCGGAATCACGCTGCCGCCGATCGCCGGGATCGTCACCGCCACTGCACCGTTGCCGCAATCGCTGGCGGCGACCGCGGAGCAGCATTTCGGTTGCGAAGTCCGCGAAATGTTCGGCGCCACCGAAACCTGCGTGATCGCAGAACGCCGCACCGCACGCGATACGTTCTGGAGGCCCTACCCCGGCGTGCAATTGCATCCGCAGGCTGACGGCACCCTGGTGAGCGCCGCACACCTGCCGGCGCCGGTGTTGCTGGCCGATCTGATCGAATCGCGCCACGACGGGCGTTTTCTGCTTCGCGGACGGCAGGCCGATCTGCTCGAAATCGCAGGCAAACGCGCATCGCTGGGCGATCTCACCCGCCGCCTGCTGGCGATTCCTGGCGTGGTCGACGGCGCGATGTTCCAACTCGAAGAGGGCGATGCCGGCGGCGTGCGCAGAATCGCCGCGGTCGCCGTCGCGCCGACGCTCGACGAGGCGACGATCCTCGACGCACTGCGCCAGAGCATCGACCCGGCATTCCTGCCGCGGCGTCTGCGCCTGGTCGGCGCCATGCCGCGGAACGACACCGGCAAACTCCCGCGTGCCGAATTACTGCGACTGCTCGGTTAGGGTTAGCCGGCGGTTGAAAAACGGTCTGTCCGCACAGCCACGAATGGCTGCGCCGATGAAGCAAGCGCGTAAGCGCTTGATCCGCGGGCGCCCCATCCACGGCGCGCGGAACCTCTGCGGTGTTCACGGCTGACAGCGCCCTAATGGCGCACTCTTGGCGCGGCGCTTCCAACGCGGACGTCCCGCGTCCGAAGGCGTCTGTCCGGGCTATGATCCTCACCACGTTTTCACACCGGAATCGTCACCGGATCGAAAGAGGGCGGCACATGAAAGGCGCAGGCGGCACACCGGGCGGTATCGGTCGTTTCTTCATCGGTCTGATGTGCGCCGTCGCTGGCGGCTGGCTGCTGATGAACCAGGTGCAAGTCAGTTCCGGCGGTTACTGGAACCTGTGGGGTTACAACGGCTTCGGGCTGTCGCTGATCCCTTTCATGGTCGGCACCGGCATGATCTTCTTCAACGGCAAATCGATTCTCGGCTGGTTGCTGCTCGCCGCGGGGATAGTGATCATCATTGCCGGCGTACTGGTCAATCTGCGCATCTATTTCCAGCCGACCAGTCTGTTCAATACGTTGATGATGCTGGGGCTGCTCGCTGGCGGGATCGGTTTGATGGCCGCTTCATTGCGTAGCGCGCCTGCTTTGCTCGAATCGCCGAAAGACCCGGACCGGCGCTGAGCCGCCATCGCCCAAGAGCCGCATGCATGCATGATCCCACCGACCTGGATTTTCCTCTTGTCCGCGACTATCTGACCGATTTGCAGGATCGCATCTGTACGGCGATCGAAGCAGCCGACGGCAATGCAAAATTCGGCGAGGATCTCTGGCAGCGCGCGGAGGGGGGGGGTGGACGGACGCGGATACTGCGCCAGGGCGCAGTGTTCGAACAAGCCGGAATCGGGTTCTCGGATGTCTCCGGCACCCGCTTGCCGCCTTCGGCAAGCGCGGCGCGACCGGAATTGGCGGGCGCGTCCTGGCGCGCCGTCGGGGTCTCGCTGGTCTTCCACCCATGCAATCCCTACCTGCCCACCACACACGCGAACGTGCGCCACTTCCGTGCGCTACGCGAGGGACAGACCGTGGCTTGGTGGTTCGGCGGCGGTTTCGATCTCACCCCGTTCTACCCTTTCGACGACGATGTGCTGCATTGGCATCGCACCGCGCGCGCATTGTGCGCGCCGTTCGGCGGACAGGCACGCTATGAAGCGCACAAACGCTGGTGCGACGAGTATTTCTTCCTCAAACACCGCAACGAGACCCGCGGCGTCGGCGGATTGTTCTTCGACGATCTGCACGAGGATTTCGGGCGCGATTTCGCCTATCTGCGCGCGGTCGGCGACGGTTTTCTCGACGCCTATCTGCCGATCGTCGAGTGGCGCAAGCACACGCCCTTCGGCGAACGCGAGCGCGAGTTCCAACTGTATCGGCGCGGGCGTTATGTCGAGTTCAACCTGGTATTCGATCGCGGCACGCTGTTCGGACTGCAATCGGGCGGGCGCACCGAATCGATCCTGATGAGCCTACCGCCGCTGGCGCGCTGGGAGTACGGCTATACGCCGCCTGCGGGTAGCGCGGAAGCGCGCTTGTCGGACTACCTCAAGCCCCGCGACTGGCTGGCGGCCGACACCGGCTGACTCTTCGTCTCGGCCGTTCGCGAATCGGGTCGAGGGCCGCGCCCGCAATCTTGCGCGCCATCAGGCCCGGCGTTGCTTACTGTCGTCGGAAGAGGATTCCATCCCGTGCGACAGGCGCAGCAACTCCGGCACATTCAGGATTTCCACACGCCGACCGGTGACGGTGATCACGCCATCATCCTGGAGGCGGGTGAAGCCGCGACTGACCGTTTCGAGCGCAAGCCCGAGAAAGCGCGCGATATCCTCGCGGCTCATCGGCAGGGTGAACTGGCGGTCCGACATGCCGATATTCCGATAACGCTCGCCCATACTGTGCAAAAACAGCGCGATACGTTCGTTGGCCTGTCGGCGCACCAGAATGCCGAGGTGATCCTGGTCGCGACCGACGCTCTGGCCGATCACCCGCAACAACTGTTGTTGCAGGGCAGGCACTTCGGCCGCGATCTGCCCGAGTTGTTCGTAGGGCACCTCGCAGACATTGGCGGCGACCAGCGCCACGCCTTCGCAGCGATGCAACCCGCTGCCGAGAGCGTCCAGACCGATGAGTTCTCCGGGCAAATGGAAGCCTAGAACCTGCTCTTCGCCGTCTTCGCTGATGCTGACCGATTTGAACGCCCCTTCCCGGGCGATGTAGACCGAGGTCAAAGGATCGCCCAAGCGGAATAATCGCTCACCGCGAGCCACCGGCCGGCGATGCTCGACGATCCGGTCCAAGTGGACAAGATCTTCCGAGCCGATGCCTGCCGGCAGGCAGAGCTGACGCACGGAGCAATAGGTGCAACCGCGTCGGAGGCGGATCAGATCGAGGGTGGGCGGCTCGTTCATCGAATCGGGTTTGTCGGGTTCCTGGTTCCTAGCAAACTGTTGAAAAACATAACGTCCTGTCCGTTTTTCTGATCGCGAGCCCGGTTTCGCCGGACTCACTCTCAACGAATCAACCGCTTACGCGTCGATTCATCGGCGCAACCATCCTAGGCTGCGCCTGCAGGCTGATTTAACAGTCTGCCAGGTCTCCGCTCGCGGCGGTCTCCGCACCCAGGCAAGGCCCGACTGGGCGCCCTCGGCATGGCCGTGCAATGTAGCCGAATCGCGTTAACAGGCCCTAGTGTGCCATGTCCACGGTCCGCCACCGCGGGCGCCGAGACAGGTGGCGAGGGCTCTCGACTCGCAAAGGGCGCGCACTGGTCAACGGCCGATCCGCACGCCCGGACTCCATCCGGAAGCGCGGACCTTTTATACTGTCGCGCTTGCGGCCGGCTTGGGCCGCTTTCGTCCTGTAGGGTGAGTCGTGCGCAATTACGATCTGGATTTCCTCAAGCGGTTCTCGATGGTGATCGCTTTTCTGATGCTGATCACCCTGGGCCTGATCCTGTTCGCGATGTATCTGCACCATACGGTGCCCGATCAGCCCAACCCGGTCGAAATCAAGCGTACCGATGCGCGGATCGCCCCGGCAGGCGCGGTCTACGCGGGCGACACCGGCGCCGCGGCCAAAGCCGCCGCTGACGCCGCCGCCGTGGCATCGGCCGCTTCTCAGGTCGCCTATGGCGGCACTACCGATGGTTCGGTGATCTACGGCAATCTTTGCGCCGGCTGCCACAAGGCCGGCGTAGGCGGCGCTCCCACATTGACCGCCGCTGGAATGGGCGCTCGTGCCGGGAAGGGTAAAGATGCTCTCTACGCCAACGCGATCAATGGTTTCACCGGCAGCGCCGGAATGATGCCGGCCAAGGGCGGCAACCCGGCGCTGACCGAAGAGCAGGTCAAAGCCACCGTCGATTGGATGCTGGGCAACCTGCAGTAAGGTCCGAGATCGCCCCTCGACCGCAACGCCGCCTACGGGCGGCGTTGGCGCATCTGCGCGACTGCTTTGCTGAGCCGCCGAGGGCTTCGCCCCGCCCGTTTTTCATACGCCAACCGCCCGTATCATCGATCGCATGCCGCATCTTCCCGAATTCCCGATCGACGACACGACGTTGAGCCTGCCAGGGCCCGCCGGGGCTCTGGAGGTCTGCGTCGAATCTCCCGAAGCCGGCGTTCCCATCCGCCCGGTGGTCGCGGTCGTCTGCCATCCCTTGCCGACGCATGGCGGCAGCATGCACAACAAAGTGGTGACGATGGCCGCGCGCAGCCTGCGTGAAGTCGGAATTACCAGCGTGCGCTTCAATTTCCGAGGAACCGGCGCTTCGACGGGCGTCTTCGATCACGGCGAAGGCGAAGTGGACGATCTGCGCGCAGTAGCCGCCTGGGTCCGTGAGGGCAGGCCGGGGCATGCGCTGTGGCTGGCCGGCTTCAGTTTCGGCGCCTACGTCAGCCTACGCGCGGCGGCGGACTTGGCCCCTGGCATGCTGATATCGATCGCCCCCCCGGTCGGACGCTGGCAGTTCGCGCAGATCGCGATACCGACATCGCCCTGGCTGGTGATTCAGGGCGACGAGGACGAAGTGGTCGACGCCACCGCGGTTCATGCCTGGCTTGATCGCATCGATGCGCGGGCCGTACGGGTACGAATGCCGGATGCGGGGCATTTCTTCCATCGCAAGCTCACGGACCTGCGCGAGGCGATCCAACAGGGCGTGCGGCCCTTTCTTCCAGACGCGTCTGCGCATGGATATGCCTGATCCGGTGACGACGCCATCCGCGCGTTACGCCCAAGGCGCGGCGCGCGGCGAATGGAAGGATGATCCCGCGCAGCATGCGGCCCTGCGCGAACTCGACCGCATTCATACCGCCCTGCTCGCCACGACCCGGCGCAGCGCCGGATTGTTCGCGAGTCTGTTCGGCAGTCCCCGGACACCCGCCCCGAACGGTTTGTATCTGTGGGGAGGCGTCGGTCGCGGCAAAACCTTCCTTGTCGATCTGTTCTACGACGGCCTGCCGTTCGTCCCATCCCCTGACGATGACGATACGCCCAAGACCGGAGCAATCGATCGCGCTGCTGACACCAAGCGCCGCATCCATTTCCACCGTTTCATGCGCGAAGTGCACGAGCGGCTGCGCGCGCACTCCGGCGAGCGCGACCCGCTGGCATCGATCGCGCGCGAATGGGGGGCTCGTTTGCGCGTGCTGGTGCTGGACGAATTCTTCGTCAGCGATATCGGCGACGCCATGCTGCTTGGACGGCTGCTTGAGCGTCTGTTCGCGGAAGGCGTGGTTCTGGTCACCAGTTCAAATGCCGCGCCTCCGGACCTCTACAAGGACGGCCTGCAGCGGGCGCGTTTCCTGCCTGCGATCGCGCTGTTGGAGCGTCATTGCCATGTGCTGCTGCTCGACAGCCCGACCGACTACCGCTTGCGCGCATTGGTCCGTTCGCCGGTTTACCGCACCCCGCTCGATGACGACAGCGAAGCCTGGCTGCAAGGGCGTTGGCGCGAGCTTACCCATGGCTGTCCGCAACGCATCGGACCGCTGAGGATCGAAGACCGCGACATCGCCGTCCGCGGCCTGGCCGAAGGGTTCGTCTGGTTCGATTTCAGCGCGATCTGCGAGGGCCCGCGCGGCAGCGCCGACTACATCGAGATCGCCACCGAATTCCACACCGTGCTGATCGGCGGTGTTCCGCTGTTTGACGCCTGGCGCGACGATGCCGCACGCCGCTTCGTCACGCTGATCGACGAAATCTACGATCGGCACGTCAATCTGGTGTGCACCGCGGATGCCGCGCCCGCGGCGCTTTATCGCGGCGACCGGCTGATCGCCGCGTTCGAACGCACCGCATCGCGATTGATCGAGATGCAATCGACAACGTATTTGGCGCTCGAACATCGCGGCTGATACGGCCCGCCGGCCGACCGCAGGCATTCTTGCGAGGCTTTGCGCATGTGGACTTCGCAACGAAAACGCCCACCACGCGGAGCGTGATGGGCGCGTATGGGATCGGGCCGGCGTCTCGGCTTAGCGCGTCGGTCCGCCTTGTTGCTGGGTCTGCTGGTCCGGCTGCGGGGCGTTGCGTTCGAGCCTGACCATGTTCTCTTCAGGCGATTGCTGCGCGGCCTGGTTGCGGTCGATATAGCTGCGGGTCGCGTTGTCGCCATTGCCCTGCATCGCGATCAGGCCTTTACCGTCGGTGCTGGCCACTACCGAATCGATCTGGCGCAGGCCGTCCTTCTGTGCCTGCACCGCCATCGCGGCGGCAACCGCGGTCATCTGATCGCGATCGGTGATTCCGGAGGCGGAGCCCATTTTCTCGAGCGCAGCCATCGATTGCGTGAACAGAGTCGGCGTCCCACTGCCGTTGATCCGCTCGGTCGACGCGTGGTCGTGATCATGACGATGCGACGTGCCGCCGCTGTCGGTTGGCGCGATCGGACTTCTGGGGCTGCGCGCCGGACTGGAATCGGTAAAGCCGGGTGGCATGCGCGCGCCGGGGATGCCCAGATCCTGCAGATTGACCTTGATCTCCGGCGGGGTGAATTTCGGATCCGCGGCGCGGGCTGCGGCCTGTACATCGGCTTCGATCTGCGCGATCTGCCGCATCGAGCGCTCGCCGTAATTCTTAGGATAGCCGTTGCCGTCGTAGAAATGCTTGCCGACCGCGTCGATGTTTTCCTTGGTCGGCTGGATCTTCAGATCCTTGTCGAAGGTCAACCCGGCCTTCGGCGTGTACTTCTGGTTCGGCGCGGTGCCGCTGACATCGACGTAGTTCGCCATGTCGCCCGGCGAGGCCTTGTAGAGGTCTTCCAGCGTCGCTTTGGGATTGTTGCGCTTCACGTGCGCGGCCAGGATGTTCATGCCGGCGATCTCGTCGCCCGCTTCGCGATCGCGACTGGCCTTGTTGAACGTCTTGAGCACGTCGGTGTAATCGTGCGGCGAAGGGCCCTTGGCGATCTTTTCGACGTCTTCGCGGAATTTCTTGTTCGAAGCGATGATGTCGTCGCGGTTGATCGCGTGGCCGAGCTCGTGGCCCGCGGTGGTGCGGATCATATTGCCTGCGGCGACGTTCTTGTCCGCGATGTCCAGATAATCCATCGGCAAGGCGATGGTCTTGGTCGATGGGTTGTAGGTGCCCAACACGCCGCGGCCGCGGGTGAAGCTGTCCAATCCTTCGATCTTTTCCAAATTGCCGGATTTGACCGCATCCAGGAAACGATCTTTCAACTCGGGCGTGTCCTTGAGGATCTCGCGCAGGTTCTTGCCGCCTTTCGGATTGGCTTTCTCGAAATCGGCGAGCAATTTTTCCAGATTTTCTTCGGGCGTTGCCATAGATCCCCCAGGTTACGCGTATGCGCTGATGATGAGTTTGGACACGCAGGCCTGACCTTCCTCAGGATCCTGGTTGCCGTGCGTATAGGCCAGCACGCCAATATCGCCGCGGCTGAAATACCAGGCATCGACGCCCCGACTGCCGTGCATCGGTTTGAAGTCGAACCCCGCGGCCTTCAGCGCACTCGAATAATCCGCGAAATCGAAACTGCAGATCGGCGCGGTGTCGGCGTTGTTGTGGGTCTGGTCGTCGAAAGAGAACAGCAGGCTGGTCGGCGTCTGCCCGGGCTTCTCCGGCAACGACACCAGGTTGTAGAACCACTCGTCGGTCACCGGACCGCCGAAGCCGTATTTCGTGCGATCGCTTTCGTTGAATTCGACTTTGATCCCGGTCTGGCGCTCGATGTGGTCGGGCGCGAGATCCTTGGCGCTGTGGAGGCTGTCAATCAGCTTGATCACCCGTCGGCCGATATCTTCGGCGGTCATGGGGGTGTCTGCGGCGGTCATGGGCGACTCCTGAGAAACGGTGGAAGAACGAGAGGGAGCGACCTCGCTGCGTTCGGCAGACATGCAGCCGATCATCAGCAGCGCGGGAATCGCGAGCGACGCCGCGGAAAACGCGCGCATGACACGGCGGCGAACGAGGCCATTCGTGGATTCGAACGAAGAAGGAAGGCGAGACTGGTCGCGATCGGCGCGGCTTGGCATCGTGCGGTCTCCATGCCTTTCAGACAGGGACATACGCTGAGGCATGCGCTGAAGGACAGTGTGATGAAGTGCGCGGCTCATGCGACTTCCTGTCATTCACCCCCTGGGACGGAGTACGGGTATACCCAGAACCCGATATCTCTGTCAAGGCGCGCTAAAACGGCGTCATGGGCATATAAGCGAAACCGGATGAACGCCCCTGTTTGCCTGATACCCCATAAAAAGCATAGCCAGCGCTGTCATGAAATTTCCAAACACCCCATCGCTTCCATGCCGCAGATCGCGATCTCGTGGAGCAGCGGGCGCGTCATGCATGCAAGCGCTTGATCCGGAAGCGGCGCATTCGGGCATGCACCGGACGTGCGATATCCAAAGAGCGTAGAGGTGGACGATGTTCACGCACCGCTCGCCTCATCGGATGTGTCGGACTCGCTACGGATCGCGCCATGCCGCCCAAACAACCGCCGGCGCACGGCTGCAACCGCCCGCGAGGCACGGCAGGCCGCAGGCGCGCATCGTGGATTCAGCGATCATGATTTCAGCGCGATAGGCCGCTTTGCTGCGCTTGCGGCGCTTCCGGCTCGGGCGCGGCCGCACGCTGCAACCGAACCAGATTGCGTTCGGGTTCTTGCTGAGCGGCGTCGTTGCGATCGATATAACTGCGGACCGCGTTGGGTGAATCGACATCGCCCTGCACGGCGATGAGGCCTTTGCCGTTCGTGCTCGGCACGACCGCATCGATCCGCTGCAGACCGTCGCCCTGCGCCTTGGCCGCCATCGCAGCAGCCACCGCATTCAACTCCTCGCGGCCGCGCAGGCCGGCGCCATCGACACCTAGTCGCTCCAACGCCGCTACAGACTGTTGGAACAGCGGCGAAGACTCCGCAGCGTGCCGTTGCGCGCGCTGTTCGTGCCCCTGCTGCGTTGCATGCGGCGCTGCATCCGGGACCGTAACGGGGCTCCTCGGCGTGTGCGCGGAACTCGTATCCTTGAAGCCCGAAGGCAGGGTCACGCCATTGAACTTCTTAGGATCGGCGCTCAAGCCCAATGCGTCGAGATCCACCCGAACTTCCGGCGCCTTCGCGGAAGGATTGACCTTCCTCGCATCCTGCAACGCTTTGCGTTCGGCGCTCGCGATGAAATCGAGATTGTATTGACCATAGCTCGCGGGATAGCCGTTACCGTCGTAGAAATGTTTGCCGACCGCGTCGATATTCTGCTTGGTCGGCTTGATCTGCAGGTTCTCGTCGAAAGTCAGGCCGGCCTTGGGCGTGTATTTCTGGTTCGGCGCTCTGCCGCTGACGTCGACGTAGTTCTGCATGTCGCCCGGCGAGGCCTTGTACAGGTCTTCCAGCGTCGCTTTGGGATTGTTGCGCTTCACGTGCGCGGCCAGGATGTTCATGCCGGCGATTTCGTCCTGAGCCTCGCGGTCGCGGTCACGCTGATTGACCGCCTTCAGCACCGCGGTGTAGTCGTGCGGCGACGGGCCTTTGGCGATCTTTTGCACCTCGTCGCGGAAAGCTTTGTCCGAGGCTTCGATACTGTCCTTATTGATCGCGTGGCCGAGTTCGTGACCCAAAGTGGAACGGATGACGTTGCCCGCGACCTTGTCTTTGTTGGCGATGTTCAGGTAGTCCATCGGCACGGCGATGGTGTGACTGCCCGGACTGTAACTGCCGAGCACGCCATCGTCGCGGTCGCGCTTGGACAACGCAGCGATCTTGTCGAGGTTACCGGCCTTGATCGCCTCCATGAAGCGATCCTTCAACTCCGGCGTGTCCTTGAGGATCTCGCGCAGGTTCTTGCCGCCCTTCGGATTCGCTTTCTCGAAGTCCGCGAGCATTTTTTCCAGTTTTTCTTCGGGCGTCGCCATAGATCCCCCGGTCATACGTACGGGCTGATGATGTGTTCGGTCAAAAGGGTCGGGCCTTGCTCTGTTGACCGACCGCCATGCGGGCGAGCCGGTCTTTGGGCATCGATGCGGTCGAAGCGTTGCGTATCGCGCGCCCGGCGACCCGGGTCGGCGCGATATTGATTCGGAACATCGAGATCCCGCGCTACGCGACGCATGCGATTCCCTGTCCTTCGGGCCCGGCGCTCGCGATTCGAATCACGATTCGAATCGGCGCAACGGCTGTGCCAAAGATCCGGAGATCCCCTGGGAAATGCAAGTCGGCCGCCAACGCGGCGGATACGTCCGCCCCAACAATCCTCCCGCCGGATGCGTCTATCGGAGCGGCGATAAGGGCCCGCTTGCGAGACGTTATTCAGCCGCCCTCCTGTGCGCACAACGTCTTCCGTGCTGTTTCCGTGCTGTTCAGCGGTTCCCTAACGACGGCGGCATATTCAGCGTTGGGAACCGACCCGTGCGCCGAACAACTGCGGTCTGCCGTCGATCACGTCGGTCCACACCGCGTGCAGGGCCCCTTGGCGCAAGGCCAATTTCGGAAATCCGGTCGCGCGTCCCTTGCCCTGCAGCTTGGCCAACTCGATCCGCTGCAGCTCGCGCGACAGATCAGGCGAATAGCGCGCCAGCCACAGGGATTGCGCTCCATGCTCTTCGCGCAACCAAACCACCCAGACCTGGGTCGTTTGCACGGCGACCGCGACCCGGCCGTGGACGGCCTCTCCACGATCGACGACACGCGGCTTCTCGAAATGCGTACCGGCATCCGTGGAGCGCGCGAGCATCACCGTGGGAACATCCCCTGCGGCGGTATACCAACCGACATAGGCGTGCGCGCCTTCGGCGGCGACCGACGGCCCGTTGACCGGGCAGGCAGGCATCTTCCAGTCATCGGCATGGACCGCTCGCGGCTCGGACCATGTCTTACCGTCGAAGCGGCTGGCGTAGATATCGCGAATCTCGCCTTCGCGCCGGTCACGGTAGACCAGCAACGCGCCTTCGGACGTGGTCGCGACATCGGTCTGACAACAATCGCAACTGCTGGCGTCGACTTGAGTGGCCGAAAGCGGTCGCAGATGCGGGTCGAACACTGCGGCGCGCACGGTCATCATGCCGCCGGAATGCTCAGGGTCCGCACCAGCGCCCATGTGATCGACGCGCTTGTCGTGGCCGCCGCCATGTTCGCCGCCCCCATGTTCGGCCCCCGCGGCAGGCGTATTGCGTCCGTCGAGCCAGGCCATCCCCAGGGTGTTATGGCTTTGAGGCCACATCGAGACGAAACCATGCTCGGTCTGTGTGCCATCGTCGTGCACACGCACCGGCGCACTCCAATTCATGCCGTGATCCAGCGAGCGCGCCAGCATCACGTCGTAGGCATAGGGCGCGTCGGCGGACTTCTGCAACCAATGCACCCACAACCCCCGGTCGGCTGTGGCGATGATGTGCGGCGTATCCGCCCAGTTCACGAATAATGCGTTGCCGACCACGATGGTGCGCGGACCTTCCCAATGGCCATCGGCATAGAACTCGGCGAACTGGAGCGCTGGTCTGCGGCCCTGCTGCGCGTTGATCCAACTCAATAACAGCCGTCCATCCGGAGCAACGGCTAAGTCGGGCTGCGCCGCGCCCGGCTGGGCCGGTAATGGCCAGATTTCGATCTCATCGCCGCCACCGGTTGCCTGCGCACTTTCGGGCGACGATGACGATGCAATCCGCTCATTTCCACACCCGGCCAGCAGGGCCAGGGCAATCACGAAGAAGGGTGCGCGGAGCGTCGGACTGTGGCGCATCGTTCCAGGCTCAGGAATGTTGCGGCTGACGCGGGTCGCGGCGCCGATGCGGAAGTGTATGCCGATCCGCGACCGGATGGCGCCATCAAGGGACAGCGCGGCATTCAGCGCAGGACGGGCTTCCTTGCGGCGATGCGTTCACGCGCGGCGGCGGTGTCTTCCAGCACCCGCGTGATCTGGCGCGAACGTACCAGCCATAACGCGAACATGCACAGCAGGACGGGAATCGCCACCAGGGTCACCCATGGAAACCCGGGGTCGGCATATGCGATCTGCGGCCAACGGCCCATGTGGTGCACATCGGCGTATTCCGGTGGCGTATTCTCGAACGACAGTCGCGCGATCGCGTACTGCCGGCCCGCAACCTCATAACCGTATCGCACGACCGACAACTGAATCCCGTCGGCCAGCGCCGGAACCGCATTCAGCCGGGTCATGCGCGGCACCAGCATCCAGGCGTCGATCCCCACTCTGCGACCTTCGCGGATCTCCCAGGCATGGCTCATCAGCGCAACGAATCCATAGGCGAACGAGGCCAGAACCGTCAACGCCGACAACAGCAGAAGTGCGTTGCGAAGCATTTCTTTCGTCCCCGAACCGCTCATGCCACCTCGCTCCGCCGTCGCCGCGAGAGATAGACCAGCAACAGTGAAATCGCTGCAGGCGTCATGCCCGGAATGCGCTGCGCCTGACCAATCGTCCGCGGGCGCGCGCGCTCGAGCTTCTGCCGCGCTTCGGCCGAAAGGCCGCGCACTTCGGCATAGTCGAAACGCAACGGAATTTCGGTGTGCTCATGGCGTAGCTGCCGCGCGATCTCTTCGCGCTGACGGGCCAGGTAGCCGGAGTACTTCGCTTCGATTTCGACTTGCTCGGCGACATCCGCATCGTCGACGCCAGGGCCGAGGGTCGGCATTGTCATCAGCTTCGCATAATCGAGTTCAGGCCGTCGCAGCAGATCCAGGGCATGGGTTTCGCGGCTGAGGTCGATACCCAGCGCCGCCACCGCCTCGCGGCCGAGCGCGTTGTTCGGCGCGGCCCACATTCCTCGCAGGCGTTCGCTTTCGGCCGCGACCGCATCGCGCTTGCGCGCAAACCGCGCCCAGCGCGCATCGTCGACCAGATCCAGGGCGCGGCCGGTTTCGGTGAGGCGCAGATCGGCGTTGTCCTCACGCAATTGCAGCCGAATACCGGCTGCAATTGCGTGAGGACAACGCCGATCTGCGCCTCAC
>SSEV01000119.1 GCA_008015095.1 Lysobacteraceae bacterium
CTTCGCGGCCTGCGCCGCGAAGTCGCGCATCGAGCAGATCACCTCGGACGTCGAGCCGGGCCGCATCTACGAGGGCAAGGTGGTCAAGCTGATGGACTTCGGCGCTTTCGTCACCATCCTCCCGGGCAAGGACGGTCTGGTCCACGTTTCGCAGATTTCCAACGAGCGCGTCGAGAAGGTGTCCGACAAGCTCAAGGAAGGCGATGTGGTCAAGGTCAAGGTGCTGGAAGTCGACAAGCAGGGCCGCATCCGTCTGTCGATGAAGGCCGTCGCCGAGGGTGAAGGGCTGGCCGGCGAATAAGTCGCCGCTCGGGTGGAATCAGGCGCTTTGCGCGCCTGATCCGTTCGCGTAGCGCGTCGCAGTCTGGTGCGTGAGCCTTGGGGCCACTGCATGCCCTGAACCGAATCCCTGAACGGATGAACACGCGAAAAGTGGGCGAAAGCCCGCTTTTCGTTTTTTTGCGGGCGCTTCCGATACTCGGAACCGGATGAGACAGGAGTGAATCCTGCAGGGTTGACGTCCGTTCGCTATGTGAAAATGGCACGATGCTCCGCTTTCACGCCCTGTCGTTCGCTACCGCTTACGCGCTTTGCGCCGAGGCGGCCATGGCGCAGCAGGCGCCCGCCGAGCTCGACACGATCAAGGTGCAAGGCATGGAGGTTCGGACGGACGCCCTTGCCGGATCGGTCACCAGTCTGAAAGGCGAGACCCTGCGCGATGGTCAGCGTCAGGTGAATCTCTCGGAATCCCTGCAGCGCGTCCCGGGGCTCACCGCTTTCGACCGGCAGAACTACGCTCAGGATCTGCAGATCCAGTCGCGCGGCTTCGGGGCGCGTTCCACCTTCGGCATCCGCGGCATCCGCCTGATCGTTGACGGCATTCCGGCCACTGCGGCCGATGGACAGGGGCAGGCGGCTGCGTTTCCGTTGTCGTCGTTGGACCGCATCGACGTGCTGCGCGGTCCCTTGGCCTTGCAATACGGCAATGCCGCAGGTGGCGTGATCGTGGGGCGCTCGCAGTTGGTCGCGGAGGATCGGCTGGATGCAGATGTGTGGGCCGGCGGCCATGGCAGCGGTCGCGCATCCGTGCGAACGGATCTGGCTTCAGCGAGCGGCGCATGGCGCGCGCGCATCGCCGCTTCCGTATTCGCAACCGATGGCCTGCGCGCGCAGAGCGCCGCACGGCGTCAGCAGGCGAATGCGATCGCCGCATGGTCGCCGACGCAGCAGGACCGGCTGCAGCTCGTGGCCAATCTGCTGCGTCAACCGCTCGCCGAAGATCCCTTGGGGTTGAGCCGCGCCGATTTCGATCGAGATCCGGACGGCGCCGATCCGGTCGCCTCGCGCTTCGATACGCGCAAACGGATCAGCGAGGATCAGCTTGGCCTACGCTGGGAACGCGATCGCGACGATGGCGGGATGTGGCTGGGCGTTTACCGGATCGAGCGCGAGGTCGGCCAGTTCCTGGCCGTGCCGGTGGCCGCGCAGCGCGCACCGGGGAGCGCGGGGGGCGTCATCGACCTGCATCGTGCGTCGCACGGATTCGAAGGCGGCTGGCGCCATGACGTTGACCGTGGCGCGGTCGCGTTCGGCATCGACGCCGCATGGCTCGGCGAGCGGCGTCGCGGTTACGAAAACTTCGTCGGCGACAGCGCTGCGCCGTCGCGATTGGGCGTGCGCGGGCGGCTGCGTCGGAACGAGCGTAATTGTCTCGAATCCCTGGATCTCTGGTTGTCCGCGGATTACGCGTTCGCGGAGGATTGGACGCTGTCTGCGAGTCTGCGCCGTTCACGCTGGCGGATCGATAGCCGCGATGATTACATCGCGCCCGGCAACGGCGACGACAGTGGGCGCATGCGCGACAGCGCGACGGCGTTCGCGCTGGGCGCGACAGGCGCCCTCGAGCACGGAGAGATCTACGTTGCGGTCGGTGCGGGGTTTGAAAGCCCGACCATCACGGAGTTGGCCTATCGCCCCGATGGCGCGTCGGGCCTGAATCGCGATCTGCGTCGCGCGCGCGTCACATCCTCTGAAGCGGGTTGGCGTTGGCGCGGGACGACGCACGAGGGCAGCCTCGCGCTGTACCGGATCGACAGTCGCGACGAGATCGTGCCGGCCGGCAACAGTGGTGGTCGCGCCAGTTTCGCCAATGCCGGGCGTACGCGGCGCGAAGGCGTCGAATTCGGCTTTTCGGGGACGCTTGGCGGCGGATGGCGATACGCCCTGGCGGCCGCTTGGATCGATGCGCGTTTCGTCGAGGCGTTC
Source organism: Lysobacteraceae bacterium (assembly GCA_008015095.1). Lineage (GTDB taxonomy): Bacteria > Pseudomonadota > Gammaproteobacteria > Xanthomonadales > Xanthomonadaceae > Lysobacter_I. Next base: position 2,266 of record SSEV01000119.1, read on the forward strand.
TCGTTCGCGAGCCAGGGTGAAGTGCGACGCGTGGATGCCGGCAACCGCATCCCGGGCGTCCCGCGCACGGATCTGTTCGCCGAACTCGACTGGCGTTCGGATGACGGCCGTTGGTCGCATGCGATCGAGGCTCATATGGTCGGCCGCATCGTCGTCGATGATCGCAACACGGACGCTGCTGCTGGGAGCTTGCGTCTCGCATGGCGCGGCCAGTGGCGTGCAGCGCGCGGCGGTTGGCGTGCTTTCGCGCGGATCGATAATCTTGTCGATCGCCACTATGCCGGTTCGGTGATCGTCAACGAGGGCAATGGTCGTTTCTTCGAGCCCGCAGCGGGGCGGACGCTCACGCTTGGCCTGGGTTGGTCAGGGACGCGATGACGCGATCGTGATCGCCGCCGCTTGCAAACGCGAACGACCCGGCCGGCGCCAGGTCGTTCGTCAAACAGCTGCTTTTTCGAATGGGTTGCCGAGAACGGGTTTGCTGAGAACGGGTTTGCCGAGAACGGGTTTGCCGAGAACGGGTTTGCCGAGAACGGGTTTGCCGAGAACGGGTCGCCGATCCGTGGCCGAGAAGCGCTGCCGCGCTCAGTTCAAACCCAACGCCGCCAATAAGCGGCGCAACCAATGGTCGCGGTCGCGCGCGCGCGCGCGCAGCGCGCCTGCGCTTTCACGCAGCGATTCGCCATAGACCGGTTGCGGATTCGCCGGCAGATTCGCGAACGCTTGCGTCGGCAGGTCGGCGTATTGCGGGGTGAGATCGCTGCCCTGGAAGATGCCGAGCGGTGAATATCCGGTGTAGCCCGGGAACACGCTGCCGATCCGATTGTTGGTCAGACGACGGATCAAGACTTCGGAAAACACGCGCCGGAAATCCGTGGTGACCGGGATATCGCCGAAATAGGGCGAGAGCGTTTCTGGCGCCAACCCCAGCCATTGACCATAGAAACGACGGCCATTGACGGGTCCGCCCAGCACCAGCATCGGGTTGCCGTAGCCATGATCGGTGCCGCCGCTGCCGTTCTGGCGGACGCGGCGGCCGAATTCGGATTGCACGATCACGGTGACCCGCGCCGCTTCGCCGCTGGTGTTCAATTCGTTATAGAACGCGGTCAGCGCCTGCGAGAGTTCGGCGATCTTGTTCTGGTAGTAGTGATAACCGCTGCCGGCGGTGCCTTGGCCGTTGTGCGTGTCCCAGCCGCCGAGATCCAGCGTGGCGAAACGCAGGCCGAGGTTGAAGCGGACCGATTGCGCGATCGACCACAACTGCCGGGCGAAGGTGGTGGTCGGCCATGTGGCGGGCAGGGTCGAGGTATAAGCCTGTTGACGGATCACCTGCAACGAGGCGTCCGCGCGCTGGCCGGTGATTTCCACGCCGGTCTGTCCGGCCCACAGGCTGGCCAGGGTTTCGTTCAGGCCCTTGGTGCCGGCAGGCATGCCGCTACGGTATTGCTGCCACTGCCAGGCGCCGGCGTTGAGCGCGAAATCGTTGGGGCTCGGCATCGACAAGGCGCGCGTGCTGCCTAGCAGATTCGCCGGTTGACGCCCCGCCACCGCGAGCAACGGCATCACTTCGCTGCCCTGCGCGCCTGGTTGCGTATTCCAGGCGCGGGTCAGCCAACCGCTACTGGTGCTCTGCTTGCCGGGCGTGCCCAGATCCAGAAAGAGTTGCGCGTCGAAATGGCTGCGAGTGACCGTGGTCGGCATGCCGCAGGAGTGCACGATCGCGAGTTTGCCCGCGTTCCACAACGCGTGCAGGCCTGTGGCCGAAGGATGCAGGCCGAAGCCTGTGGCGGAGTTGTCCGCCAGGGTCAGGGGCAGCGCGCCATAGGCGCCTGTGGCGGCGATATTCAGCGAGGGGCGCGCCTCTTCGTAATGCGTGCGGTCGTTGCCGGAGATCGGCGGAACCAAGTTCAGGCCATCCATGCCGCCGCGCAGGAACACCACGACGACGGTGTCGTAGGGATTTACCGCGGCGTGCAGATCGCTGGAGAACAGCATGGCGGGGCCGGCGGCGCCGACTGCGGCGGTGGCGCAACAACCCTTGAGGAATTCGCGCCGGTCGAAATGCGGATCGGACATGGGACTCTCCTCAACGGCTCATGAATTCTGGGGACATCAGGATCAGCGAGACCATGCTGCGCAGACGCTGATGGTTGTAGTGCTGCTTGAGATCGCTCACCGACCACGCGTCGGTATCGGTGATGACATAGCTTGCGGCATTGCCGTTCTGCGCCATGAACGACACCAGGATCTGCCGGCGGGCCGTGCTCGGCAGATAACCCAGCAGACGCTGGCACCAGTAGTCCACCAGGTTATTCGCGGTCCACTGGGCGACGTTCGCCCGGCTCAACGCCAGGATCGGCGCCAGCGGCACGCTGTTGTCGGTGGTCTCGGTCAGCCAGTTCAGCAGGCGCCAGGTCATCGCGTAGCTGGTCGATCCCGACCAGGCCACGCCGGTATCGGGATAGCCGTTCGGCGAGGGCCACTCGTGCGGCGAATGACCGGTCATGCTCAGCAGCCAGAACAATTCGTCGCTCTTGGAGTTGCCCATCCGTGCGGTCCAGTCGGCGCCGATGGCGCGCAGCATGGCCGCAACCAACTCGAAGGGGCGGCGGTTCTTCTGCCCCCAACTATGGATAAAGGCGTTCGACAGCAGAATATGGCGCAGCGTGAGCTTGATCTGGTCGGGGTGCTGCCAGTTCTGGCGGAAGATCGCCGCCGCGCTGTCGACCAGCGCTGGATCGGGCCGGTCCGATACGAAACGGCGGATGAGTTTCTTGCAGATGAACTTCGCGGTGCGCGGGTGGCTGGCCAGACGATCGAGAATGTCGCGGCCATCTTTCATCGCGGGCTGTTCCGGATTGAGGAACTTGCCGAGCACGAACTTCGGTCCGGCGTCGTGCCAGGCCTGACGATAGACGAAGTTGCCGTCATCCTCCGTGGGGTACTGCCAATGGCCGTCTTTCACCGACCAGCCGGTGAATGCGGACGCGGTTTCGTACACGTCGACGTCGGTGTAACCGATCGGGTAGCTCGGATCCTCCGGGCAGGGCGGCACTTCGAAAGGATCCATGAAGCCGAGATAGTTCTCGGCGCCGAGCGTGTGCAATTCGAGCAGTTCGCGCGCGAAATTCTCGTTCGGACCCGAGCGGGTGTTCGAGGCGTTGTCGAGGAAATACATCATCGACGTGCTCTGCGCCATCGCTTCGAGCAGAGTGCGGAAATTGCCGAAGGCGTTGGCCCGCATCACGTCGCGGTTGTAATGCACGAACACCGGCCCCGAAGAGAAGTCGGTGCCTTGCACGCTGAAATGGTCGTGCCAGAACCCGACCATGACTTCCCTCAACTGGCGTTTGCTGTACACCGCGCGCACCAGGGTCGCGCGCTGCACTTCGAAGGCGGGCAGCATGCGCACTTCCCACGCCGGATCGGGCGCGACATGGTCGGCCCACAACTGAGTCAGCGACTTGTTCAGCGTGGTGTAGCCGGCGCTGCTCAGGCGGGTGTCGAGCGCGCCGTCGTCGATGGCGGCGTGATTGAGCTGCTGGTCGACGAAGGCGGTCAGTCGCGCGGTGTCGTTGCTGCCGAGCGCGTTGAACGCCGAGATCAGCTCCGGCGTGACGCCGTAAGTCAGATGATTGAGCACGCGCACCGCAAATGGCGCGCGGTTCAGGGTCAGCAGGTCCGGGCTCGAAGACCTCGACATGGCGGGCGCTTGAACCGAGGTTCCGCCATTGGCGACAGGGGCCTGGACGGCGACAGGTTCGGCGTCCGCTTCTCGCGGCGCGGCCGACTGGAAACGCAACGGGCCGCGAACACCGTGACGCCGCGCGATAGCGTCGTAGACCGATTTGCGCTGGCGCAGGCTCGAAAACAGCCGGGAGGTCGAGAGAAATCTGGGCATCGCAGGCTCCGGAACGTGGTGGGCCGATCATCGGTGAGCCATTCGTGATCTCGGATCACAGATCGCGACTGGCCGACAGGCGCACTAGCATGTTGTTGAAAAATACACGCCCTGTGCGTTTCTCAAGCCGCAAGTCCGGTCCACGCCGAACTCGCTCACTACAACGAGTCAACCGCTTGCGCGCTTGCTTCGTCGGCGCAGCCCTCCGTGGCTGCGCTGGCAGGCCATTTTTCAACGGACTGCTGGTTTTCAACGGACGGCTAGCGTCATGCTGATGGTGTCTCCGAATCCCCTTCTTGAGCATGCCACAGGCTGCGGCGGGGCGATCTTGCGGACTTGTAAAGCCGCGAACTCGGTCACGCTTGTGGGGGCGCCCGTCGGGGTGAGAGGCGGCCGCTGTGACGACTTCTTAACAGGCCCTGGGGCGATGGCACGGCGGGACACGCTGTCCGGCAATGACGGCGCGCAGTTCGTCTAGGTTCGCGCAAGGTGGAAAACCGGTATGTCGCTGCAGGGCTTCCGGCAGTGTGAACCCCCAGCCCACGGCGGCGAAAGCGATGCCGGCCGCGGACGCCGCTTCGGCGTCGCGGATCTCGTCGCCGATGTACAGCGCCCTGTCGGGCGCGCAGCGCAGGCGTTTGAGGGTCGTGCCGAGTCGGCTGCGTTTGCCGAACAGCGCAGTGCCGCATTCGAACACGTCGACTCGGTCGGCGTTCTCCGCGCCAAGCACACGACGTACGTTCTCGGCGCTGTTCGAGCTGACGATGGCGAGCGCACAGCCTTCGCTTTCCAATTCGGCCAGCAGCGCGGGGACGTCGTCGAACAATGCGATGTCTGCGATGTTCTCGTGCATGCGTCGGCGCATCTCCCGGGCCATTGCCGGGATTTTCCACAGCGGCAGCCCTAGCCTGCGCATGATCGTGCGCGCATCGAGACGGCGCAGGGCCTGCCATTCGTCGTCACACAGTTGCGGCAGGCCATAGTGCGGCGCGACCGTCTGCAGCGTGCGCAGGAACCAGCCGAAGCTGTCGGCGAGCGTGCCGTCGAAATCGAAAATCGCCAGCTCGTAGCGGATCACGACGCGCTCGTGCGCTCACTGCGCGGTCCAGGCGCCATCGATCGGGAACGACGCGCCGGTGACGTTATGCGCTTCGCGCCGGCACAACCACAGAACCAGCGAAGCGATGTCTTCGGGCAGCGACATGCGCAGGCTAGGCTGTTTCTCGCCGAGCAGCGCGCGTACGCCGTCATCGCGCGTGGCGGCGATGCCCAGTCCCGCGCGACGGGCGTCGATTTGCGGTTCGATCAGCGCGGTTTCGACCCAGCCGGGACAGACGCAATTGACCGTGACGCCGCCGCTGGTTCGATCGCCGCAGGCCGCGTATTCCAACGCCGCGACCTTGCTCAGGCCGACGATGCCGAATTTGCTGGCGACATAAGGCGCTTTGTTGACCGACGCGACCAGTCCATGCACCGAAGCGATATTGATCACCCGGCCATAGCCGCGCGCGGCCATGACCGGCATCGCCAGACGCATGGTGTGGAATGCCGAGCTGAGATTGATCGCGAGAATATCGTTCCACTTCTGCGCCGGCATCTCGGCGATCGGCGCCGCATGTTGAATGCCGGCGTTGTTGACCAGCACGTCCAGAGGGGACCAGTCGGCGATCGCGGCCATCATCGCCTCAATCCGTTCGGGCTCGCGCAGGTCGGCGTCGAAATGGCGGACCTCGACGGCGCCCGCGTTGCGGACGGCGTTCAGCGCGGTGTCGATCTGCTCGGGCGTTCCCAGGCCGCTGATCGCGACCCTGGCGCCGGCCGCGCCCAGTCCGCAGGCGATGGCGAGTCCGATTCCCGAGGTGCTGCCGGTGACGAGTGCGGTGCGGGAGGTAAGGAAGCGATCGGGCATGAGGGACTCGGCAGAAGGGTCAAGGAACGTGACATCGGGCGTAGGGCGGGCCCTGGCCCGCCATTACGGCGTTTCGGATCACCGCGCGCAATGGTCGAAACCGCTTTCGATCATTGTCGCTTTGGACGGACGGTTTGTAATGGCGGGCCCGCCATTACGGCGTTTCGGATCACCGCGCGCAATGGTCGAAACCGCTTTCGATCATTGTCGCTTTGGACGGACGGTTTGTAATGGCGGGCC
>SSEV01000034.1 GCA_008015095.1 Lysobacteraceae bacterium
ATTGAGGACGAAGCTGCGGCTGGTTGCAGCGCGTCGCCGCATGAGCCGCGCGCTGCCTGACGGAAAACGGGAGCGTTTCAATCTGTTAAGGAGAGAACACGATGAGGTTCGGTATTGCAAATGCAAGCAGTCGCCTGGCGCATTCGGCCTGGTTTGGAATGGTGTTCGCGCTGATGTCCGTTACGGTCGCCGCGCCAGCCCTGGCCGAGCCGAATATGGCGATGTATGACATCGCATTGGCGCAGCAGGACTACTCGATTAGCAATTCCAATTTCAGACAGGGGCAGTCGTACGCCAATATCGGCAGGGCCGATTTGGCTCGGCCGCTTTTCATCCACGCATCCAATCGCGCCTATGTCATGTCGGCGAATTTGTCCGTCGCGGTTATGGAAAATCGCGATAGTTGGGTGCGCGGCCTCTACAGGAACGCGGTGTTGCAACAACAGGCGGTTGCTTATTGCGAACAAGCGTATACGCATACGATTTATCTGCGCGCCTATCTGCAAACCAAGGTGAATTATCCTCTGTCGTCGCCCGCTTCAGTGAATTCTTATCTATATCTGCTGTCGATCAGCCTCGCGCAGTGTGCAGATGCGACTCGTCGTGCTCAACTGTAGTTGTCTTTTTCGATATTCAGGCGGAATGGGGGCATTCCATCCGATCCGGAAGCGTGCCGAGAATCTACATATGCCCGATAGAGCATCTCTGATTTCGGCGGCGATCTTCAGCATGCAGCTGTCTTGGACGTGGTTGTGCGTCGATATCACGTTGATGAATGCCGGACAGGTTATCTTCTGGGATCTGTCCTGGATGCCCGAGCGCTAGGCGCCGACGGTCGGGCGAGAGTGGGTGCGAGCGCCAATATCATCAGATCAAGGAGCTACGAATATGGAAGCAGTGCAACACCTGGACATTCAGGATAGAAGTTTGGAAAAGGGCGGGCGTCGCGGATTCGGCTGGATGGCGTTCTTGTTGGGTTTCTTCGTGTTGTTCAGCGGCGGAGTCCAGGCGAATCCGACCCTGGCCGCGCAGTATCTGCAGCAGACCAAAGATCACTTTCAGCTCACCAAGGCTTATTACGAGGTCGGCCGCACTTATTCGATCGCGGGCAACGCCACCGCCGCCGTCATCTATTTCCAGTCCGCTTATACCGGCGCCTTGCGGATCACCGCTTCCGCCAACGATCTTTACCGCGAGAATCTCGATACCCTTTCCAGAGGGCAGTATCGCAATCTGCAGTATCAACAGCTGGCAGTATCTTATTCCGACCAGTTGCGCGCGCAAGCCAAGACGCTTTCGGTATACCTTTCGATATTGATCCAGTCTCCGCTTTCCTCAACAGCTAGGCTCAATGTCGAAACCAAGGTCATGCAGATCACGCAACTGTTGCTGCAGTTGGAGCAAGCGATGCGGTTGGCGCAGGCCTGAACCAGCGTTGGATGTTCAGGGGGCGGCCGGCTCGCGCCAACGCGCGAGCCGGCGTTCTAACAGGCGTTCGACGACGACTCGTGCGCGTTCGTCCTTCGGGCCGCGCGCATCGTGGCTCATGCCTTTGCCGTGGTTGCAAGCTGCGCAGGCGATGGCGAGATTTCGTGGGTCGTTGGCGTCGTCACCGACGAGCATGGTCAATGCTTTCGCGGCGCGCTTGCCGAACCATGCCTGGGGCACGACATGCTCGAGGGTCGCGTGACCCAGCGGTTCTCCGTCATCGCGCAAGCGCAAGCGCCGGCGACAGTGCAGGCACCGGGTTTCCCACTCCGCTGCGTGTAGCAATGCGTCGCTGTCAGTGGACAGCGCGAGCAGAAACAGTCGGCGCAGGGCCGGGCGCACTCAGTTCTTCAGCGCTTGAGGACGCCCAGCTCGATACCGATCGCGGTGAAAGCCGCAATCGCCCGATCAAGATGCTCCCGATTGTGCGCGGCGCTCATCTGGATGCGGATGCGGGCTTGTCCCTTGGGCACTACAGGGAAGAAGAAGCCGATGGCGTAGATGCCCTCTTCGAGAAGGCGTTCGGCGAATCGTTGCGCGAGCGGCGCATCGTACAGCATCACCGGACAGATCGGGTGCGTGCCGGGCTTGATCTCGAATCCAGCCGCGGTCATCCGCCCGCGAAAGTAATCAGTATTCTGCGCGAGACGTCGGCGCAGATCGTCGGCGACGGACAGCATTTCGAAGGCCTTGATGCCGGCCGCGGCCACATGCGGCGGCAGCGAATTCGAGAACAGGTACGGGCGCGAACGCTGACGCAGCATTTCGACCACTTCGCGTTTCGCCGTGGTGAAGCCACCTAGCGCGCCGCCCATCGCTTTGCCCAGGGTGCCGGTGAAGATGTCGATCTTGTCGAGCACGCCTTTGACTTCCGCCGAGCCGCGGCCGCTGGCGCCGAGGAATCCGGTGGCGTGGCATTCGTCGATATGCACCAGTGCGCCGTATTTGCGCGCCAGCGTCGTGACTTCGTCCAGCGGCGCGATGAAGCCGTCCATCGAGAACACGCCATCGGTAGTGATCATCAGCGTGCGCGCGCCATCGGCCCTGGCCCGCTTCAACTGTTCCTCCAGATCTGCCATGTCGCAGTTGGCGTATCGGTAGCGTTTGGCCTTGCACAAACGCACGCCGTCGATGATCGAAGCATGGTTGAGCGCATCAGAAATGATGGCGTCGTTCTCGTCCAGCAACGGCTCGAACAGGCCGCCATTGGCGTCGAAGCAGGCGGCATAGAGGATGGTGTCTTCGGTTCCGAAGAAGTCGGCGATGGCCTTCTCCAGTTGTTTGTGCAGATCTTGGGTTCCGCAGATGAAGCGTACCGAAGCCATGCCGAAGCCGTGGCTGTCGAGTGCATCCTTCGCCGCCGCGATAATATCCGGATGATCAGCCAGGCCAAGATAGTTGTTGGCGCAGAAATTCAGCACCTTGCGCCCATCGGCCAGGACGATCTCAGCCGACTGCGGGCTGGCGATGATCCGCTCCGCTTTGAACAGTCCTTGGGCGCGGATGGCGTCGAGTTCTTCGGCGTAGCGTCGGATCTGGGCGGAACCATCGGTATCCGGAGTCGTGCGGTCGAGGTTCATCTGTGTACACCCGCTGCGTGTGATAGGTTCGCCGCATAGTGTAAGCGTGGGAGAGTCCGCACACCCAGGGCAAACGCGGTCAGTCCATGTGCCGCGCGGCGATCAGATCCTGGACCAGGGTGACCAGTGCGTCTTCCGAGAAAGGTTTGCCGAGCAATTGGGTGACGCCGGCCTGTTCGGCCATGGCCCGGTGCTTATCGGTCGCTCGCGAGGTGATCATCACCACGGGCATCTCGCGGGTTTCGTCATGGATGCGCAGGTTGCGGGTGACTTCCAGTCCGTTCATGCGCGGCATTTCGAGATCGACAAGCAATGCGTGGGTAGGCTTTTCCTGGATCGCAGCCAGGGCCTCGAAGCCATCGCGGGCGGTGGCCACTTCATAGCCGGCATCCTGCATCAATTGTTCGAGTGCGCGACGGACGCTGAGCGAGTCGTCGGCGACGACCACCCGGGTAGTCGTGATTGCTTCCGACTGCAGGAGGTTGGACGAAGCGAACATCGCCTCGTGGGCCGATTGCAGAAGCACGTCGAGATCGATCACCGGCGCCAGACCGCCGTCGCCGAGTTGGGTGATGCCGCGCACGGCCGGGATCGGCGGCAGGTATTCGCTGATCGGTTTGACGACCACGCTGCGCACTTCGTCGATGCTGCGCACGAGGACGACATGCGGCAGTCCATCGGCGTCGCGTGCATACAGGCCTACGCCGCCATGACCGAGCCAGGGTCCGATGTCGGCATGCTCGGCATAGAACGCTTCGACCGGCACGCCTGGCACGGTCTCGTCTCCGATCGTGACCATGAGCTTACCGCCTTCGTAGCGGCATTCGCCGGCCGCGAAGCTGACCACGCGTTCGACTGAGGCGGCGACCACCGCGCTGACTTGGCGCTGGCCGCGCGCGATGATGACGTTGGCGAGGGTTTGCGTGACCGGCAGTCGCAACACCACTCGCATCCCGCGGCCTGCCTCACTATGGATCGTGAGCGCGCCACGCAATGCGGCGATACGTTGGTTGACCACGTCCATGCCAATGCCGCGTCCGGAGATTTCCGAGGTGCTGCTGCGAGTGGAGAATCCAGGCAGCAGAATCAAACGGGCGAGGAGTCGGTCGTCGACAGGTTGATCCTCCTGGAGCAGGCCTGCGCGCACGGCGCGCTCCCGGATCGCGTCGGGATCCAGTCCGCGGCCGTCGTCCTCAATCTCTAGCAATGCGGAGTCGCCCTGCAGACCGACCCGTACGGTGATGCGCCCGGTTTCCGGTTTGCCATTGGCGCGGCGTTGCTCCGGCGCTTCGATGCCATGGTCGATCGCATTGCGCAGCAGATGCGCCAGCGGTTCGACCACCCGCTCCAGCAATTCGGCGTCGAGCGGGATCTCTTCGCCGATCAGATCCAGTTGCACGGATTTGAACAGCTGCTTCGCGGTTTGTCGGACGATACGCTGGAGTCGCGCGGACACCTGCCCGAACGGCACTGTGCGCGTGCGCAGAACCACGCGCTGCAGGTCGCGGTTGAGCTGTTCCTGCTCGTTACGCAGTTCGGTAAGCGCGTTCATGGTTCTTTCGATGCGGCGCATAAATTCGCCGCTGTCCGCATGCGCTTCCAGCAATTGGCGCGAGATCACGTGCAATTCGTTGTACTGGTCGATTTCGAGCGGGTCGAGTTCGGCGCCGGTTTTTTGCGCGGTTGATTGCAAGGCTGCGCCGCGCAGGGCGACCAGGTCGTCGAGGCGTCCCATCAGCTCATGGGTATTCCTGACGCCCTGGCGCTGTTCGCGGTGCAGTCCGCTCAACCCTTCCAACTGCTGATCGATCTGGCGAGCAGTGACCAGGGATTCGCCGGCCAAGCGCTGCAATTCATCGAGCAAGCGACTGGGGACGTTCAGACTGCGCGCCCCTGCCGTCGCTTCTGCGATATCCGCAGCCGCGACAGCGCCGGTCTCCTCAGAGGACTGCTGCGTGCGCGGCAATGCAGCAGATGCGGTCGGCGTGTCGGCGCCATCCGCTAATGCGTTCGCGGTATCCAGCACTTGCTGATAGATATCCAGCAGATTGTCTGGCGCCGGTCCGCGGCCGAGTAGGTGATCGGAAATCTCTTCGACACTGTCGCTTGCGCTGACCAGCAGGTCGGCGCATGCCGGCGTCAACCGTTCCGGTTGGCGCGCGAGAATCAGCAGAATGTCCTCCAGCGCATGGGTGAGGTTGGCGAGACCGCGGATGCCGACGGTGTTCGCGTCGCCCTTGAGCGTATGCGCGATGCGTCGGGCTTCGTCGATCGGTTCCGGCGAGCCGGTATCGACCAGACTGCGCACGGCTTCACCGAAGCGCACGGCATTTCCGGGCAGCTCGCGGAACATGCCCTCAAGCACGCTCGGCAGTACGTCGTCGGCCACTTTCAACGAAACATCGTCGAACTCGGCGATGGTCTTGCGCTGTGCGATCAACGCCGGATCGTGACCGATCTCGATCCGCGAGAATTCATCGATGATCGCTTGCGACCAGCCGGCATCGAAATCCGGCAATTCTTGACTGATCATCGCCAGCAGTTCGGCAGACTGCGCTTCGGGCTGTTCGACGGCGGCCAGCAGCGCGCTGCACCAGGTCGCGATCATTTCCGGTGGCGCTGCGGCGTCGCGGCGTTCCAACGCCTGACGCACCGTGTCCATTCCGCGCGCGAGCACGGGAGCGCCGATCAGTTCCATGACATTGACCAGCAACTGCCACTGATAGCTCAATTCTTCGATCAATGCTCCGCCAAGATCCTCGTCCGACGTTTCCGCCCAGGATTGGGTCAATGGCAACAGCTGCTCGACGATCGCCTGTCGTGTGAGATCCAACTCGTCCTGGCCGATCCAGATCGTGCCCGATGCCGGTACGGCCGTGTCGATCGCAGATGTCTCGAAGCGCGCGGGGATCCCGGCCGCTTGTGTCCCGTCGCTATCGTCGATCGCGCCCGTCGCGGTGTTCTCGATGGGGTGCGAGGGCTGATAAAGAAGCGCCGCCTGATCGATTCCGGCGTCGATGAAAGGCGTTTGGGCCGCGGCAGAATTGTCGTGATCGGCGGAACTTTGGTCGTCAACGCGGTGGCCGTCAGAACCGAGACTGTGAGAATCGAGCCCGTCGGAAAATACGGCAGGCGCGGGTTCCACGTCGGCGATAAGAAATGCCGGGGCGGCGACAGCATCGTGTTCGGCGGAAGCGAAAGAATCCTGTGCCGCGATCGGGTTAGCGCCTGCCGCGAAAACAGCTTCCGTTGATGCGGTTTCCGCTTCGAAGGAAAATGCGTCGGGCTTCGCCTGGTTTTGATCGGCGAATATGGGCGCGCCGCCAAATGCGGACGCATCGGACGAGCGTTCGCCGGCGGATATCCCTTCCCGGACCAAGTCATCACTACCGCCAGGAGGGACGGCCAATGCCGGTGTGCTTTCTGTGGCTAAGGATTGCTCGGAGGATACGGCCGCTGCGGGCTCCGCGACTGGCGTTGACTGCAGTCGCTGCAGAATCGCCCGAACGAAGCCAGGGCTGAGCCTAGGCAACCAACGGATACCTTCGGGCATCTGCGCCAGCATGGCGCGGCCTTCCTCGTCCAATTGCCGGTTCGCGTGTCCCTGCAGGCCCATGAACCAAACCGTCATCAGGGTGAGATCTTCCTGAGACAGCATTCCCGATTTGCGCTCCAGATCGCGCAATCCGGCGCTCCAGTTCCTGAGCAACTCACCAATGCCCGGAAGCCCCGCGGGATGCGAGCCCGCGAGGAGGGTGTCGATCATTTCGTATAGCAGGCCCGGTTCCGCCATCTCTGGCAGTTCGTTTGCCGCCTGCAGCAGCAGCACGAGCGTATCGAGCTGCTGGCGGAAGCCTTCCAGTGCTGCGGCGGCGTCCGTATTCGCGTTCGGCGATGACATGCGATGCTCCGTCGGCGATGGAAGGTGCGGATCCGGGCGGCGGGGAGACGAATCAGCCCGGCAGGCGGAATTCGGACACCGTGCGCACCAGCGCCGAGGCCGATTCGCTGAGGTGCTGGGTGTCGCCGCGCTGCAATTCGATTTCCTCCAGCGTGCGTTGCGAAGCGCTGATCAGTTCGTAGGCGCGGGCCAGCAGACGCTGTGAGGCTTCGCCCTGCGTTTGTGTCGCTTGCGAAATCGTACGCACCGAGTTCACCAGCGCTTCGGTCGCTTGACGAGTGTCGTTCATCTGCGCGCCCGCCCGGTCGGCGAGCCGTGTGATGTCGACGACCTGCGCGATCGTGCCGTTCATCGCCTGCAGGGTTTCGGTCGTGTCCGACTGGATCGCGTTCACCAGGCCGGCGATTTGCTGAGTCGCTTCGCGGGCGTTTTCGGCCAGCCGCTTCACTTCGTCGGCCACCACCGCGAATCCGCGTCCGGCCTCGCCGGCGGCGACCGCCTGCATCGACGCGTTGAGGGCCAGGACCGAAGTGCGTTCCGCGATTTGTCCGATGATGGTCACTGCGGAGGAGATTTCCTGAGAACGTTCCGCCAGCCGCTTCACGCGTTTTTCCGTTTCGCGAATCTGATCGCGCGATGCGGTAATGCCTTCGACCGTGGCGCGCACGACGGACATCGCCTCGCCGGTCGTGACCAGAGCGCGCTCCGCTTCGCGGCCCGCGCCCTGTGCCTGCTCGCCGATCTGGCGCAGCGCGTTGGCGGTCGTACTCAATTCCGCGGAAGCGGCGTTCGCCTGATTGCTGGCTTCGTCGGCGAGTTTGAACACCGTGTCGGCGCGTTCCTTCACGCGACTCGAGCTGTCGGATACCTGTGTGGAAATGCTGTTGACGTCTTGCAGCGCGCGCGCGGTGGAACTGGTCATCATGTTGATCGCGTCCGAAACCGCGCCGGTCACGTCTTCAGATACCGGCACCTTGATGTTCAAGTCGCGCTGAGCGAGCTGCGCGACCGAGGTCATGATGTCGATCACCGAGTTGTTGAGCTGCTCGTTTTCTTTTTGCGCGCGCGCCAGCTCGGTCACCTTGTCGTCGAGCAGGCCGTCGAAGGCCTTGGCCAGCGTGCCGATTTCATCGCCGGAGTTCAGCCCGGTACGCGCGTCGAGATCGCCGCGGCCGACCTTGACCACGGTGTCTTGCACTTGCGAGAGCGGCGCATTGATCGATGTCGCGAGACGACGGCCGAACAGGAAGGCGATCAGGCCGAGGATAGCGAGCGCCGCAGCGGCGGCGATCAGCAGGTTGCGCTGGAGCTTGTCGATCGAGGCGAACGCTTCGGCGTCGTCGATTTCCGAGAGCAGCGCCCAACGGTTGTTCAGCACCTGGATCGGCTGGTAGGCGCCAAGCACCGGAATGTTGCGGTAGTCGGGGTAGACCGATTCGCCGCGCCTACCGGCAAGCGCCTCGCGTGCGCCGAAGGTGTCAATCTGCTGCAAACCGACGTTGGTGTTCTGCAGGCGCATCTGGTCGATCGTCGCCTTCGGCGCGCCGATCTGCTGCATCAGCCCGAGATAGCCGTTGAGGTTTTCCGTGAGGAATCGGGACACCGAACGCGCGGTCTTGTCGCTGCCGACCAGATAGGCTTCGCCTGACTCGCCAAGGCCTACCTCACGCCATTTGCGGCCGAAGGTCATCACGGTGTTGAGCGCCGACACCGGGAACTGGCCGATCAGCACGCCGACGACCTGTTCGCTATCCGTGTCGGCGTAGATCGGCGCCGCGATGAATGCGGAGACATCGCCTTCCGCCGGGTAGAAGGAGGCGTATTCCGACATCCATACCGAGTCGCGGCCTTTCAGTTTGAGCGCTGCGCGGAAGGCCTGCGCCATCCCGCTGTCCTTCAACGGGCCGTTCAGCAGATTGGTGCCGATGTCGGGCTCTTTCGCCGAGGTGTAGAACAGATTGCCGGTGACCGGGTCGGCGATGTGCAAGTCGGTGTAGTTGGATTGGGCGATCGCAGCCAGCATCGCCTTATGTAAGCGCACATGCGTCGCCGAATAGGTCGACCCGTCGCCGGCATCGACGAATTCATCGCGCGCGTCCTGTTTCGGGTTCTTGACGATATAGAGGTATTGCACCGCAACGGTTTCTGCGGGCAGCGCGTCGACGGTTTTGGCGAAATCGATCGGTTTGCCGGGGCTTTTGGCGTCATAGGCCGGTTTGAAGCTCTGCAGGTACCACTGGCGCAATTCGGCGCGCGCCTGATCGATCGGCACGGGCAGGCCGGCGGCGAGCGCGAGCTGGGCCTGGGCCATGGTCCGGCTGCTGTCGGCGAAAGTCCCGTTGCCGGCCAGCTGCAGCAGTTCGCGGCGAAGGTTCGCCACATAGGCCGTGATCTCGGTGGCTTTGATGTTCGCGGTGGACTGCAACTGGTCGTAGGCGCGCTCTTCCAGCGCCTGGCGAGAGCTCTGCAGAGCGAAGTAAGTGAGGCCCGTGCCCGCGAGCAGCAGCGGGATCAGCGACAACGCCAGCGTCCCGTAAGTGAGGCGATTGCGAATGGAGCCGAACAGTCCGGATGACGTACTCATAGGCTGACTTCCTAGCGGTGGTCCTGCGGTCGGGCAGAGGGCGGAGGTGACTTATTTCGTGAACGACAGTTTGCCACGAACACCGACGACGAGGGTTTCGCCGCCGCTGTCGGTGCCGCCGGTATTCAAGATGTACTGGATATCCGGCTGGATGCTGAAATATTCGTTGACCGGGTAATCAAAGGTCAACTCGATGATCTTCTCGTTGGAAATGTCCGGGACAAGCACATCGAAGTCGCGGTTGAGCTGTACCCAACCCACGCCCAGACCGAGCGTACCGTCGGTTCCGAAAAGGCCGTAGATGTTGACGCCGGTTTCGAACGACCATGGCACGACGCTGCGATGCCGATTCGAATACCCGACCCGGCCGAACCAGCCGACCTTATCGGAAACCGGCAGGTCGAACACGCCGAGCAGCCCCCACTGGCCTTTGCGGACGCTGAGATCGCTGAAGTCCACGAAGTCGGCGGTGTGGTAGTAGCCGCTGAAGCGATAGCTCAGCGGGACGCTGCCATCGCCGGTGCGGTCCACGTGATACTCGGCCAGTATCAGTGCGCCGCCATCGTCGCCGAGTTCGACATCCGTACCATGCCTGTTGTCGACTTCGGGGTCTCCGGCGTCGCCGTCGAGCACGGCTGCACGGAACACGCCGTCATCGCCGATTTTCATATCGAAACGGACACCGAGCGTGGCGGTCGGGAAAATCGAGGGGTTCGGCAAATTGGCGCTGACGATGGACGGCGCGCCGAAGACCGAGCTGACGTACAGCGCACCATTGTCGCTGCCCCAGAACTCGGTGTCCGCGGCGAGCATGCCGGCGCGGATCGAGGTCTCGCCGAACCGGCGTTCGAACCAGAACTCCTGCAGGCGCGGATCCAATCCGCCCATATCGATATTGCTGACCACGGCGAAGTCGCCGGCATGTTCGGCGGTGGGGCTGTCTCCGTGCGGGACATAGATATTGGCGTGCCAGCTCCAGTCGTTACCGCCGAAATCCAGATTGATGTTGCCCAACCCGGTATAGGTTGTGCCGGTTTCGATGCCGCCGTCGACGACCGCGATCACGTCGCCGGCATAGTCGAGACCGATATGAAAGCCAGACGAGTCCTTGACCTCTTCCGTTGCGCCCGAGTCCTGCGCGAGCGATTGTCCCGGCGCGCACAGCGCTAGCGCTGCCGCGAGCGCGGGCGTCCTGTTGTGGTAACGCATGTTGTCCCCCGAAGATGAAGCGGTTGAGGCAAAAGCTGAGCAACTCAGCGTCGCCATGGCACAAGGATGTGCCGCGCGCGAATCAAGCGCACAAGCGATTGATTCGGGCTTGCGAGCATTGAACAAGTCCAGCATGGACGAATTCAATGCTGCTTTGATTCTCAATGCGTAGTTGCGAGCGTCTCGTTGCCCACGACTTGCCGTGCCGCGGCGGCGAGCCACCGCTGGATATCGAACATGCGCGCCGCGCCACTGGCGGCGGCGAAGTGCTCCATCAGGAACGGCGCGAGCGCGCCGACCTCGGAGCTTGTGTCGATGTGTTCGGTGTCCGCGACGGTCAGCAATGCGGGCGCGTTCGTGCATAGGAGCGCGCAGGCGTGCGCGCCCTGGCCCACCGCGACCAACATCGATTGCTTCCGGTCAGTTGGTGCGAAACCGACCCAGTGAGCGAGATCGAACACGGGCAGCAGGTTGCCGCGCTGGCTCACCACGCCGTTGAACCACGAGCGCGTGTTCGGGACACGCACCGTGGACGCATCGATCAACAACTGGACCGGAACCCCGTCCGGCAATATCAGCCACGGTAAGGCGCTGTGCACCCGCAACCCGATTCGCGGGCGCACTTCGACCGGTGGTTCCCCGACACCGGCGTTGACCGCCTCCGTCGTCATCATGGTTCAGCCGTAGGCCTTGAGTGTTTCCAGGATCTGATCGGCCGAGTAGGGCTTGCCGATCAACGCTTTGGCGCCCTGCATCTTGGCCCAGATATGGTCAGCTTTCTGATTCTTGCTGGAGACGAACACGACAGGAATGGTTTTTGTGTCCGGATTCGCCTGCAGCTGACGGCAGGCTTCGTACCCGTCCATGTCCGGCATGATGATGTCGAGGAAGATCATCGAGGGCTTTTCCTGAGCCGCTTTCTGCACCGCTTCGGTACCGTTGGAGGCGGTGACCGAATGCCAGCCGGCGTCGGTGAGGATGCTGCGCAGATTCGCCAGTTCGGCGGCGGAGTCGTCGCAAATGAGGACTTTGTGCACGATGGAATTCTCTTGTTTCGATGGAGGAAAGGGTGCCTTCGGCGGTAACCGCCTCCGGATCAATAGCGATAGCCGCGGGCGATCATCTGGGCGCGATCATTGCGGAAATGCTTCATCAGTGCCTTGTCGACCGCCTGGCTGAAAGTGTCCCAGGTGATCGGCTTGGTCAGATAGCTGTCGCAGCCGGATAGCGCGCCGCGGGCGCGGTCGAACGGCGAGGATCGGCTGGTGAGCATCAGCACCGGCATCAGACGCGTATAGGCGTTCTGCTTGATCTTGCGGCACAGCTCGTAGCCATCGGTGCCGGGCATGACCACATCGAGGAAGGCGAGGTTGTAATTGTGGTTTTCCAGCAGGCGCATCGCGGCTTCGGCGCTGTCGGCCTGATCACAGATGATTCCCAGTCGCTCCAGGGCTTCTCGCATCTGCTCGCGCACGGTGAGGCTGTCGTCCACTACCAGCGCGCTGAGTGGCTGCGGCCGGCCGGCGGTCGGTCACGAAGGCCGCTTCGCGAGGAGCGCTCAAGCTCGCCGCGCTTGGGCCGGCGTTCTGTGTCTTGGCCGTGAGCGTCGGATGCACGGTCACCTTGGTGCCGGTGAATTCATGCTGGGCGAGATCCTCAAGGACTCGCATCACCTGCAGGAACAGGGATCTGCGCTCGATCCTATAGCGGGTATCCCCGGCCATCCCGTGGTCGGAGATAGTCACCGAGATCAACTGAGGATGTCTGCGGCGCAGTTCCTCGTAGAGACCGAGCGACACCGGTGAGCTGGCGTCGACGATTGCGATTTTTGGGGACTGGGCGTTTTCGGCCTGGACCGCCTGAAACTGGTGTCGCCCACTGGCGGCACGATTGATGACGGTTTCCAACAGACGCGAGTCCTTCGCTGTCAGTCCACACAGTGCAACGACATGACTCATGGGATGACCTGTCCAATTCAAGTTGTCAGGGCATTAAGCAAGTGCGGTGCCAACATTGCAAGAGTTGGGATTCGCCAAAGAGTTAAATAGGGGTTAAGATCGGGTCGGTCGGAGACAAACCAAGTCCGATCACCCCACCAAGATGAGGAGGTTGATGTGCGTAAGCAATTGATTTCATTGGCTTTGTTGGCGATGATGCCGTTGGCGGCGCAGGCTCAGGAAGAGGATGATTCGGGGTTCAACTGGAACGCCGCAGTCACCTCGGAATACCTTTTTCGAGGGATTTCCCAAACGGATGACAAGCCTGCCATCCAAGCCGGGGCGGGCTATTCGTTCAGCAACGGCCTGTATCTGGGCGGTTGGGCTTCGAATGTCGAATTTGGCGACAGCACCGATGCGGAAGTTGACGCTTTCGTCGGCTGGAACGGCGACATCGGCGAGAGCACCAATCTGGATGTCCAACTCGTCCGCTACGACTACATCGGCCAGCCCAGCGGCGTGGACTATGCCTACAACGAACTGATCGGCAAAGCGACTTTCGTCGAGCAGTACACCGTCACCCTCGGTTACACCAACGATTACCTGAACAGCGGCGAGAACAGCGTTTACGGCGCCTTCGGCGGAAGCTGGGATGTGGGTTGGGACATGAGTCTGAGCGCCGCCGTGGGCTATACCTCGAACAGCGGCGGTATCGACGATTACATGGATTATTCGGTCGGCGTAAGCCGTGACTTCGGGCCGGTCAACGCCAGTCTGGGCTACTACGGAACCGATAACAGCGCCGAGGATCTGTTCGGCGAAGACAACGCGGAAGACAAGTTTGTCCTGTCCTTCTCGGTCGGCGGTTGATCGCGAAACCGTGACCCTCGTCAAGGAATAAGTCAGGGCGCCTTCGGGCGCCCTGACTCTATGGGCCGTCTTCGGCCGGATGCTCCAGAGGGCCTTTCGTTCTGCCGATCGGCGGCATCAGTTCCAACTCAACACGACTTTGCCCGATTTACCCGATTCCATGAGGTCGAAACCGCTCTGGAATTCCTCAATAGGCAACTGGTGGCTCAATACTTTGCCAAGCGGGAAACCTGAGAGCACCAGCTGAGTCATCTTGTACCAGGTTTCGTACATTTTTCGTCCATAGATGCCGTGCAGGGTCAGGCCTTTGAAAATAACCCTGTCCCAATCCACGCCTGCCCCTTTAGGCAGGATGCCGAGCAACGCGATCTTGCCGCCGTGGTACATGCAGTCGAGCATGTCGTTGAAGGCCCGTGGATTCCCGCTCATTTCCAGGCCGACGTCGAAGCCCTCCATATGCAGATCGTTCATGGCGTCCTTCAACGAGGACTTGCTGACGTTGACGACTCGGGTCGCGCCCATGTCGGCGGCCAGCTTCAAGCGATAGTCGTTCACGTCGGTAACCACGACATTGCGTGCGCCGATGTGCTTGCAGATTCCCGCGGCCATCACCCCGATCGGCCCCGCGCCGGTGATCAGTACGTCCTCGCCGACCACGTCGAACTCCAGTGCGCAGTGCGCCGCATTTCCGTAGGGGTCGAAGAATGCGGCCAGCTCGCTCGGAATCTGGTCCGGAATCGGCCATAGGTTGCTGGAGGGCATGGATAGGTATTCGGCGAAGGCGCCATGGCGGTTGACGCCGATCCCGATGGTGTTGGGACACAGGTGCTGGTGACCGGCTCGGCAATTACGGCAATGGCCACAGACGATATGGCCCTCGGCCGAAACCCGTTGGCCAAGCCGGTATCCGCTCACGCCGGGGCCGATTGCGGCGATCCGGCCGACGAACTCATGCCCGATGATCAGACCGGGTTTGATGGTCCGTTGGCTCCACTCGTCCCAGAGATAGATGTGCAGGTCGGTGCCGCAAATGGCGGTCTTCTCCATCCGGATCAGGACTTCATTGGCCCCCACTTCGGGAACCGGGACTTCCTCCATCCAGATCCCTTTGGCGCATTCGCGCTTGACCAGCGCCCTCATCGTCGTAGGAAGAGCCATCGTCGGTCCGGCGCAGTTCGAAGGGATCGGAATTATACGTCCCGATGCCTCGACGCTTTTGAGTGCGCAGCCGGGCGCTGGCTTATGACCTATGGACATGGCTTGGCCCGTGGCGAGTGGTTAGACTCCAAAGGTTTGTCACTGCCGTAGCGAGCGCATTCCATGTCCCGAGCCGGATCTTTCCCCGCCATATTGTCCGCAGTCCTGGTCACGGCCGTGATCGCGAGCCTCTGCTCCGGGACGGCCCGGGCAAGCGAAGGCATGTGGGTTCCGCAGCAACTGCCGGAAATTTCCGGGCCACTGAAGGCGGCGGGGCTCAAACTCAACCCGAAACAGTTGTCCGATCTCACCGCCGATCCCTTGGGAGCGGTCGTTGCGCTCGGGGGGTGCACCGCCAGCTTCGTCTCCGCGCAGGGACTGGTGGCGACGAACCATCACTGCGCTTACGGCGCGATCCAATTGAACTCGACGCCCGAAAAAAATCTGATCCGCGACGGCTTCAACGCCGCGACCCAGCCAGAGGAATTGAGCGCCGGCCGGAATGCGCGGATCTACGTCCTCGACCGTATCGACGATGTCACTACCGACGTACGCACGGCCATCGCCGCCGCACCAGACGCGCTGGCGCGCGCAAGGGCACGCGATGCGGTCGAGAAACGGCTGGTCGCGGCCTGCGAGGCTACGTCAGGTTATCGCTGTCAGCTCTACAGTTTTTTCGGCGGCGCGACCTACCGGCTGTTTCGCAATCTCGAGATCCGCGATGTGCGCCTGGTCTACGCCCCGCCGGGCAGCATCGGCAACTACGGCGGTGAAATCGACAATTGGATGTGGCCCCGGCATACCGGGGATTTCGCGTTCTATCGCGCCTACGTCGGCCGTGACGGCCGGCCTGCCGCGTATGCTGCCGATAATGTTCCGTTCCGGCCCAAGCATTGGTTGAAGATCGCCGACAAGCCTTTGTCCGCTGGCGATTTCGTCATGGTCGCCGGCTATCCGGGCAACACCAATCGCTACGCGCTGGCGAATGAGTTCGCGACCGCCGAGCGGTGGACCTATCC
>SSEV01000188.1 GCA_008015095.1 Lysobacteraceae bacterium
CCCGACATGGCCGACCAGCGCGAAGCAGATCCCTCTTGCGAACACGACCCGCACGGGCTCGCGGCGCGCGCCTACGATGCCTTCGATCGCGGCGATCTGATCGCTGCGCGTTCGCATTTCGATGCCTTACTGCTCGCCACGGCCGGCGATGCCGATCACGAATACATGCAAGGACTGACCTGCAAATATCTGCGCGATTGGCCAAAGTCGCTGGCGCACAATCTGCGTTCTCTGGCCCTGCGCGGCGGGCCGGACGAGGCGACACAATGGAACGCAGCCATCGCGGCGACCGCGCTCGGCGATTGGGCCGAAGCGCGTCGGCAGTGGGCCTCATGCGGGATCGAGATTCCGGATGGAGAAGGCCCGATCGAGACCCACTTCGGAGTCGCCAGCCTGCGCCTGGATGCCTGGGGCCGTGGCGAAACCCTGTTCGCACGACGGATCGACCCGGTGCGCGCGCAACTGATCAATGTGCCGCTTCCCGACAGCGGTTATCGCTTTGGCGATATCGTGCTGCACGATGGCGCCGCAACCGGGCAACGCCGCTTCCACCAGAGCATCGTCCCGGTTCTCAACGCACTGCAGCGACTACAGAAATCGGAGTTCCAGACTTTCGCCGCCTTCGTCTCCTGCCCCGACCGGCGCGATCTTGAATCGCTACTGCAGGCGCGCGTGCCTGGCATCGCGGAGATTGAGGACTGGACCGAATCGGTCGGGCATCTATGCCTGCGTTGCAGTTACGGAACACCGCACCATCATGGCCACCCGGAAGCGGACTCGAAAGCGAACACGGAAGATCCGGTAACGGACGTGGCCGATGCGTGGCGAAGCGATCGCGATCTGGGCATCGCGGCGCAAAGCAAACATTCGGTGACCAGACTGCTCAGATCATGGGCGACGCAAGGCCCGGGCCGGCGCATCGCCGGTATCGAGAGCCGCGATCACGAACCTTCTACACCGCCGCACGACGGTGTGCGCTGGTGGTTATCGCCGGAAGAACGCGAGCAGGATTGAGCTTTATCGCCGTATCCGCTGAGGCCCTGTTAACGCGATTCGGGTGCATCGCGTTGCGAATTCAGCGGCGCGCCGCTGAAACGCAACCCGTCGGGCGGTCATGCCGAGGGCGCGCAATGTCCCCGAATCGCGTTAACAGGCCCAAGCCCATCTACGACAGCCCCGCAAATGGACACGACGCAAAGCCGCGACGATACGGACTCGCTTTCGTGACTCCGCACAGGCGCGGGAGCGATGTTGCAGCGCAGCTTTCCCCATCGGCCAATGCCGCCGATGCGGGCGCTGTGGCCCACTAGCGATGGTATTGAGAAGCGCGCTTCCTGCGCGTTTCTGATGCCGTCGGCCATCCGTTTGCCCGGACTGACTCAAGACGAATCGAGCGCGCACGCGCCCGGTTCTTCCGCATCACGACTCTTCCAGAGCAAGGTTCTTCCACAGCACGACACGAAGTCGCATGGAGTCCACCGATGTCGCTCATCACGTCTTGCGCTTGTCTTCCTCGCAAGGTGTTCGCACTGATCACGCTGGCCTGCGCACTCGCATGGGTATCGCCGGCATTCGCGCAAACCGAAGTCACCGGATTCGGCAGCAACCCCGGCAATCTGCGCATGTTCAAATACGTGCCCGCCGGACTACCGAGCGGCTCGCCCATGGTGGTCGCCATGCACGGGTGCGCCCAGAGCGCCGCCAGTTACGACGCCGAAAGCGGCTGGCAATCGCTCGCCGATCGTTGGCGCTTCGCCTTGCTGCTGCCGCAGCAGCAAAGCGCCAACAATTCGAGCGGTTGCTTCAACTGGTTCGAGAGCGCGGACACCGCCCGCGGCCAAGGCGAGGCATCGTCGGTCAAACAGATGGTCGACCGCATGCGCGCCGATCACGGTATCGCCGCGGACCGGGTCTATATCACCGGACTATCGGCCGGCGGCGCGATGACGGCGGTGATGCTCGCCACGTATCCGGATGTCTTCGCCGGTGGCGCGATCATCGCCGGATTGCCCTATCGCTGTGCGACGACACAAAGCACGGCCTTTTCGTGCATGAATCCCGGGAGCGATCTCACGCCCGCGCAGTGGGGCGACAAGGTGCGCGCGGCCTTCGCCTGGAGCGGTCCGCGACCACTGGTTTCGATCTGGCATGGTGATGGCGATTTCACTGTGCGCCCGCTCAATCTGACCGAAAGCATGGAGCAATGGACCCATGTGCACGGCATCGATCAGACGGCGGATGTCAGCGACACCGTCGCCGGATATCCGCATAAGGTCTACAAGAACGCCGCAGGCACGCCTTTGGTCGAAACGTATACGATCACCGGCATGGGCCACGGCACGCCGGTGGACCCGGGCAGCGGCGAAACCCAATGCGGGACTGCAGGCGCTTATCTGCTCGATGTGAACATCTGCTCCAGTTATTACATCGGGCGGTTCTTTGGGCTCGACAATCTCGACGGGATCGCGCCGACGGCGACCATCTCCTCGCCGACGGCGGGCGCGACGGTCAGCGGCGATGTAGCGATCGCAGCGAGCGCCAGCGACAACATCGGCATTGATCGGGTTGAATTCCTGCTTGATGGCGCCCTGCTCGGCAGCGACGCCACGACGCCCTACGGTTGGCTTGGGAACAGCACGACCACGACCAGCGGCGCGCATGTGCTGCAGGCTCGGGCCGTCGATCTGGCGGGCAACACCGGCACTTCGCCGCAGGTCGGCGTCACCGTGAACGGTGGCGGCGGAGGCGGTATGCCGGTCACGGTGAATTTCCCGAACGAAGACAGCAACGATGGTTACATGAAGGCCAACGCGAACGGCAGCGCGCCGACGGTCGGCACGCTCGAGTCCAGTTTCGGTCTCGCCATCGGCCGCGGTAGCGACGCAAAATTCAATCGCAGTCTGCTCTCGTTCGACACGTCATCGCTCCCGGACGGAGCCACAATCACCTCAGCCGTGTTGACCGTGACCTACCGCAGCGCATCGGGCGACCCATGGAGCAACCCTGCCGGCAACAGTCTGGTGATCGATGTCCGCAACGGTTGTTTCGGCGCCTGCACCATCGAAACCGGCGACTGGGCCGCGTTGGCGAACGCCGATGCCGTCGCGCAGATTCCACCGTTTTCGGGAGGCGCACAAACCAGCAGTCTGTTCTCCGGTTCCGGCCTGAACACCATCAACAAGACCGGGCGCACACAATTACGCCTGCGTTTTCTCGGCAATCAGACGGCAACGCATTATGTCTGGATCGACAAAGGCGCCAGTGCGACCTTGCGCGTGACCTACCTGCCATGAGCGCAGCGCAGCCGGCCTGCCGCCGAATCTGGAATAGGAAACCTGTCTCTCAAGACCCGGGATACAGAACCTGAATCGGGGCCGGCATCGGGGGCGTTCAACCCGTCGGGTCAAAATGGCTTGGCTGGCGGACGTTCGGGTTCGCGGGGTTCGCGAGGTTCTCCCGGGCGCCGGTTCGGCCACATCTCCGGGGTGGTGGACTGGATCACCCGGATCGCTTCGTCCGGATTGGCTTGTGGGCGATCGCTGTTCTGACCGGAAGATACGGTCACCGCCTTCGGCGGCGGCATTTGCGCCGCCGGATCTCCCGGGCGCGGTTCGATGCTCAACGATGGCGTGGGAAGCACCTCTTCGACCGGCTTAATCGGATTGACCGGGGCGACAATGGGAGCGACCGGCTTCGGCGGAGGACCGAACAATTGCAGGGCCAGCAGCGAAGCGAAAATCAGGCCACCTCCACCGACAACCACGGCCAGCACCCGCCATGCGTAGCTGTCGAAAGTGATTTCCCGGGTTAACACCTGGCCCAGGCTCGTATTCTCGATTGCCGCAGGCAATGGAATGGTCGGCCGGCCCCGTCGCACCGGTGCGACGGGGATCTCTCCCACCGCGAACGCCGTATCCGCGTCGACGCCGGCCGTCGTCTGCTTCACTGGCGCCGCCTGCGCACTCGAAGCCTCGGCCGCACGCGTCCGAATCTGCGCCTCAGCGTCTGCCTCCCGGGCCATTGCCGGACCGATCATCTCGCGCAGAGCGGCCCCGTCGACAAGCCGGACGTAATCCAATTCCTGGGCCGCTTCAGCCGCGGCCGGAATGATCTCGCCTGTGGTCGCGAGCACCGCCGCTGAGGCGTTCTCCGCAACCATGATGTCGAGCAGACGCTGCAAATCGCTATACAAGACCGGGCTGGCGCTGCCGTGCTTACAGAGGACGATCAGATAATCATCACGGCCGTACAGCCTCAGGCCCAGGTCATCGCCCAGATGCACGGCCGCCGGCCCCGTCGCCACGACTTCGGCTCGATAGCCGTGCGTTCGGTAGTACTCGGCGAGCAGGCCCCCGAGCCGCTCCTTGCCGATTCCCGAGACATCGTCTTCATTGCGCTTGCGCATGTGTTCGAGCGAGATGCCCTTCCGGGGTAACGCGCGGATTATGGCCGTGTGGCCGGGCTACCGCCAGACCCGTCGAAACCCGCATGCACGACACAGAGACAGACGTCACGCCCATCGTTTGGCCCCAACATGACACCGGCATCGGCGACGGCGACCGTTGCCGCCCCCAGGCCCAAAGACTCGAGGGCGCACGGTCCGGCGATCGGCGCACGCCCTGTTCGGTGACGCGCATTCAGCGGAGCTGGCTGTCCTTGCTGCCGCGGCGGTTGTAGCCAGAACGTCGGCCCGCACCCTCCTGATGATCCCGCACGTCCTGACAGTGGACGCATACGCGTACGCCGGGCATCGCTCTGCGCCTGCCTTCCGGGATTTCGGCATCGCAGTCCTCACAGCGGGTCAGCCCGGGGCCTTGTGGGAGTCGACTGCGCGCGCGCCGGATCCCATCCTTCACCGTGGCATCGATCTGATCCTGCACCGCGCCATCGCCAGCCCAACCTGTCGCCATCGTGTTCTCCCGCGAACTCCGAGCGGCCAAGCATACGCTTCTGGGGCAATGCGCCAGCGCGTTGACCTGTGGTGGGCTCAACGAGCGGGCCGGTGTTGAGGCCTTTTCCGCTGGCGAGACAGCCAAGATCTGTAGGAAATGACAGGGTGTGAAGACGATGGCAGCGAGGGCCTGTTAGCGCGATTCGGGGGCATAGCGTTGCGAATTCAGCGGCGCGCCTGCGGGCGTGGGGCGCGCCGCGGCGTCCTTGCCACTCGCCCTTGGCATGGCCGCGCAATGTCCCCGAATCGCGTTAACAGGCCCTAAGCCATTCACAGAATGAACATGGCGTCGCGTGGATTTTGGCGGGTTCGCACACCCGGCTGGCGCCCTTGTGCGCGACCATGCAACTGAGCGTTTCATTTGAATGATTGGCGGCGAAAACCGGTGCTTGAAATGACCGCCTGGAAAACCAATCGATGCAGGCACTTGGGTTATAAATGCGAATCAATTCCTTCGCTATCCATGCTGCCAGCCCCGGATCCGGCTGGAATCGATTGAGAGATTCAATTTTCTAGCGCTCCGGTTTGTGCGGTACAACACAAACTGAAATATCCGGACTCGTGAAACTTTGATCTGTAACGAGGCATTTGGTACTAGTAGGGTGCCAGGAGCAGAACACTGTCGACACGTTAAGTAGCTTCACGCGCGACCTCGATCCAGGGTGGGTCGATTCAGCGCATGCAAACACGCGTTTCGGGCAACAAGGTTTGTTGACGGTTTGAATGGACTTCGACCCGGCTTATCGGCCGCCGACATGATGTGGTGGGCAGTGCCCACATAAGGATTTGCATGGGTACACAGGGGATAGTCGCCGACCAGGCATCGGATGAACTGGTCTGCCACTGCGCGGTAGTCAGTCGCAAAGACATCGAAGCCGCTATCGCTGCTGCTCCGTCATCGACCTTCGGTTCGCTCTCGAACCAGCTGGGTTGCGGAGTGCAATGCGGCTGCTGCAAGCCGCTGCTTCTGGAAATGCTCGGGCAATCGCCCTGGTTCGACGTCGTCGAAGCCAGCCGAAGGGTCTTGACCGATGGTCACGACCACGAGCGCCGGATCGTCCAGATCGACCTGCGCCTTTCCGACGAAGCGCGCTACCCTCAGGTAGCGCCCGCGCAGCATGTGGTGTTCCAGGCCAAACTCGACGGCGCGTGGGTCACTCGCACCTACACGGTGATCAGGCAGTCGGAAGACGGCCGGATGCTGAGCATCGCCATGCGTCGCATCCCGAATGGCCAATTCAGCAGCGCGCTGCTTGATGCGGATGACGACGCTTTCGCCGCGCTGCCGCTGCGCATCGCGGCCCCGAGCGGCGCCACCGACCTCGGCGATGATCGGCCCATCGTCTGTTTCATCGGCGGAGTCGGCATCACCCTGGCGCTGTCGCTGCTGCACGGGCTACGCCCTGGCGAACGCCTGCATGTCGATTACAGCGCATCGCGCCGCGGCGACATGGTCTACACCGACGAGTTGGAGGCCGCCGCCGCCGCCGGCGAGGAGTTCAGCTGCAATTTCCGCACCGACGATCGCGATGGCTTCATCGACGACGCGCACATCCTGCAGACCACGAAGCGTTTCCCCAACGCGCGTTACTACGTCTGCGGCCCAGAAGGGTATACCCGCAACGTACGCAACGGCCTGCGCCATGCGCGGATCGACGATGCCGACGTGCGTATCGAAGCCTTCTTCCTTCGCTCCGGATCGGCGGTCGTGCAACGCCGCAGTCTGCGCCGGTCCGCATACCTGACCGGAGCCGCCCTTGCGTTATTGCCTCTGGCTTTGTTAGCGCCGGCGCTCGCCCGTTATGTGCCGAACTACGATCACAACCCCGGGCACGAGGAGATCGAATGCGTTGAATGCCATACCCGTGCGCCCGGCAGCACTCGACAGCAATTGCAGGCCAAGGCGCGGCTGTTGCTTGGCCTGCGTGACGACGACAGCGCATTCGGCATGTCGCCGGTCCGCAACAACGTCTGCATCGCGTGTCACGAAAACCCGGATGACCGTCACCCCGCGCACCGTTTCCTCGAACCTCGATTCGCCGAGGCGCGCGAAGCGCTTGCTCCGCACGAATGCGTCAGTTGCCATCGCGAGCATGTCGGCACGCGCCTGAGTCGGGTCGACACCGGCTTTTGCGAGAGCTGCCATCAGGATCTCGCCGTCAAGGACGATCCGACCCGGCCCACGCATGAGGCGCTGATTCGCGAAGGCCGCTGGAATACCTGCCTGACTTGCCACGATTTCCACGGCAATCACGCGCACCAACCGCCGCAGGATCTGCGCCGGGCACTGACTCCCGAAGCGCTTTCGGCCTATCTGGCCAAGGGCGGTTCTCCATAAGGCGATTCGCCCTTGGCCAGATAGGCCGAAAGCGCTTCGGGAGTCAGTGCCCGGCGCAGATCCTGCGGCGGTTGGTGCGCGTGATTGCCGTGGAAATCGTGGCAAGTCAGGCAGGTATTCCAGCGGCCTTCGCGAATCAG
>SSEV01000046.1 GCA_008015095.1 Lysobacteraceae bacterium
CGCCAGGAGACTGCCAATGCCGCGAACAAACGGATGCCCGGATCGCCGGGACCGCCCGAACATGGGGCGGCCGCAACTCGCTTTCAAGGGGCGTGGCGGAGGCGTTCTGGGAAATGATGTCGGGGGCTGCCCGGGCAACGGCCCCGAGCGCCTGATCAGCATCCTGGCGTGTGCTTTGACGAACGCCGGCACGCGAGCTTATGTCGACGAAAGACGCCCATGAAAAAGGCGGCGGATCGCTCCGCCGCCTGTGTCTGGCGCAAGCCCGAACCGGGCCGCCGGCTCAGCGGACGTAAAACATACCGCCATAGAACGGGCCCTGGGGCAGGAACCCGTCGCCCATTTCGCCCACGGGCTCGATGACGATCTTCTGCAACAGTTCCCCTTCGGAGGCGCGCACGCCGAGATAGCCGACTTGCGGCGCAACCGGGACATATCCCATGTACTGATCGTTGACCGTGACATGGAACCCGTAGGTGATCTGGAAATCCGGTTGGCCATCGAGGGTCGGCAGGAAATCGAAACCGAATTCGGTCGTCGGCTGGGTGAAGCAGATTTCGATGGTGCGGCCACCGGTTGCGGGGTTCCAGTTGATCCAACGTTTCACTTTCAGACCATCGACCTTGGCCTCACGCGTGCGGCCGCGATCATCGACCGTCATCGGCACGGGCATGCCCATCGAACCTACCGAGTTGTAGCCATAGACGTACTGCAACTGAAAGCGGTTGCAGGTGACCTGGGCCAGATCGCTGAAGCCGACGCACTCTTCACCGGGAAGCTACGCAAGCGCGACGCCGAGCGGAACTCTCAACTTCCGCGAGTCGACGACGACCCAGCTGTAGCGCGTGGCCTCCGCGCTGGGGACATCGGTGATTTCGGCGGCGCTGCCCACGGCCGGCAACCATAGGGCGAAGAGCGATATGGACGCGAGCACGAGAGGCTTCACAGCCGACTTCATCCATGTAAGTAAACCTGACACGCGCGCGGCGCAGAATATGAGCGTTTTCATCGGGATCTCCAAGTGGGAATCGCAGAACGCCCGGCCCGGACAGAACCCGGGGAACGGACGACATCGAACGGACCACGGCACCCCCTGCAAGATTCTTTTGCCGCGACGAGACCATAACGAGCCCAGGCCCGATCTATTCCACGCATCTGTAGAACGGAACGTGTGTCCGGCCTCGGTCGAGCGTGGGGAAGTCGATCGACACGCCAAGGCCATGCCGATACACGTCGTTATATCGGCACGAGGGTTGCGATTGCCGTGATGCCTCATCGCGCCCACGACGCCCATCGGACTACGCAGATTGAACCGTGCGGATCGAACCGTGCAGATTGGGCCGTGCAAACTGGGTCGTGCGGATAGCGCTACGCCCATTGGGCAGCGCCGACTCGCACGCCGGAATCAACGCAGCGCGATCAACACAGCCACCAAGAGCCCCCGCAACCGCATCTGCCCCCATGTTGGTCGGATGTTCGCCCATGCTCACGCCGTCTCGGCGTGCGTCTACAGTCGTCGCCAGTTCCGGCGACGACCATGAATACTTCGCTTACCCGGCGATCTCCGCTTCGGACTGCGCAGCCGGCATCGCACTGCCGCCAAGCCTGACGAGGACCTTGTTCGGCTTGCCCACGCCACCGGGCCATTGCACGACCGCAGTCAGGGGGGTCTTCGCACCCGGAGCGAGGCGCACGCGCTTGTCGTCGCGCACGTCGGAATGGCCGACGAACCCATAGAAAGGTTCGTCGGTCACGTCGATGCGGATGTCCAGCGCCTCATGATCCAGATACATCACGCTGGCCGAAGGATTTTCGATCGTCATCGGCACAGTGACTTCGGTGAAATAGCCATCCTCCGATTGCGACGCGGAAACCGCGCCTAATTCCAACCCTGCCTGCCAACAACTCTCCGTGGGCAAAGCGGCGGCGGGATCGACATCGAACGGCATGAACAGCGGCTTGAGCGTCCTGCGTTCGCCGAAACTGACGGCTTCCAGCTCTTCCGGCAGCAGTTCCTTGATCGGCCGATCCACTGCGAACACCAGTTTGCGCACTGCTTTCGGAGGCAACATGATCTCCGCCACGCTCTCGATCGCGCGCACGTCGCCGCCCTGCACATGCATCACCTGCGTCAGCGGGAGTTTGAACGGCTTCGCATCCTGGTTCTGTACCTGCAGCGCGATGCGCATATGCGCGTTGTCGTGCTTGTCGAGCCGGTACCAGGCGTTCCATCCCTCGACCGACAACGGCGGCTTGCCCGCACCGACGCTCGCGGTCTGCGCTTTCGCCGAAGCGGGCGTGCCGTCGATCTTGCGCTCCGGCATCGGCTCGCCTTTGAGCAGCAACCGCACCAGATCGAGCACATCCTTGCAATTGTGCGGGCGGGAAGCCTTGCTGTGCGCCTCACTGTATTGCCAGGCGCCGTCCTCGTAGACTTTCTCCCACACAGCGCGCCAACGCACATCGCCGTCGGCCACCGACAATTGGCTGTGCACGGGCACAACGTCGTCGCCTCCTTCGAGCTTGGCGTCCTTGTTCTTGCGGATGTCGGTGGCGTAGAACGCGTAGCTGGTCTTGCGCTTGGCCTTGTCGAGTTCGTTGTCGTGGATCAGCCGCTGGCTGCCGCTGCCCCACATCAGCGAATCGATGCCGTGCACGAGGTATGTGGCGAACATCGGGCAGAAAAACAGGAACCAACTCGCGGCATTCAAGATCTCCAACGGCCCTTCGTGCGGCGTGTCGATGGTGATCAAGTACTTGAAGTTGAAGCCCTTGGTCACAAGCACGCGGCCGATCAGGCCGCCCATGCTATAGCCGACGACAATGGCCCCGGTGAAATCGTAATCGGTGATTTTTTTCAGCTCATCGGCCAGCCAGCTGCCGGAGATATCGAAAGGCATCAGCACCGTGTTGTAAGTCAGCGTCCACACCGTGTAGTCAGCCAAGGCTGGCGATGCGCCGTCGGCGCCATCTGAACCATTGGCATCGCTATGCAACAGCGCGAGGTAGAAGTCGCGCATCTGATCTTCTTCGCGGTTGAACGCGCCATCGCCGTGCAAACCGTGGATCAGGATCAGATTCTTGTCCCGCGCGCCTTCCTTCAGTTTATAGACGCCCGTCCTGACCAATGTCGGGTTGTAGTCTTCGTTCTGCCCCATGTCTCATCCCCTGTTGACGATCCGAATCCGCCATCCACGGCTCGCATGCCCGCGATATTGCGTGAGACGCGCGGCCTTTCCCCATCATGCCCATGAACAGCGACGACATCTCGCGTTAGCGCCTATGTTTAAGCCGTCGAAGCGGATTTTGCAAGCATATACCCGCATTGAAACGGCTCGCGCGCCGTATCCGTATCGTGAGTCTGGCGCGTTGGCGTCCTTGACGCGTGTTTTCTCGCTCGTCGATTCGACTCCATAAGAACCGACGCTGATACGCCGACGCATTAACCCTTTGTGCTGTTGACCGCTCTCGGGGGAATCCTTCCGCTGGTTTTCGGCGCCGATATGGTCCGCATCGGCGACCGCTCGCCTGCTAGCTGCTCAAATACTCGATCGATGGTGTTTTTGCCGCATCGGGATAATCTGTCTGGGAAGCGGCTCAAACCGCTGGAGCGTCAGGAGAGGCAAGAGACGGGCATACTGCCGATACCGAATCGGCCACACCCGGACCGCCCTGCCGGACCGTCCTGTCCAACCGCAAGCGGCAGCGCCGCGGCCTGCTAAAGCGCAGGCCGCGAATATCGATTCAATGACTGGCCGCGGCTTCTTCGAACAGCGACGGCGCCATGTAAGGCTGACCCTCCAGCAGGATTCGGCGATGCAGATCTTCCCATGCGCGGAAGTTGAGCTCGACCATATATGAAAGGATATCGAGCGCGCGGCGTTGGGCTTCCGGCGGGATTCGCGCGATCTCAGCGAGAAATATCCGCGACAGGAATTGGTGCCCAAGCTCCTGATTCAACTCCTCGTGCGCCAGCGAAGCTTCGTTGAAACGCGAACGCAGCACCGGGCTGTCGGAAAGGATGCGATTGATCAGCGAAGGCTCTCCCGGAATGCCCTCGGTCACCATGACCGACGTCAGATACCCCAACTCCTCGCACTCGGCGAGATAGGAGTATGCGTCGCAGAAAGCCTGCGTCATCGGTAACGGCAAATGGCTCGCGATGAATTCCTCGCTGATATCGAGCTTGATGCAGGTATCCAATTCGAAATTCTCGTGACCGATCTCTTCGCTGTAATAGCGCCAGAACATCTGCTTGAACTTCGGACGTAAGCGCTTGGTGATCATCGGCGTGATCGTTTCGACAAAGCGGTAATTCACGAAGTATTCCTGCAAATAGCACGCAGGCGCGAGCAGCATGTGGTTTTCCGGATCCTGCAATGTCGCGAGGAAGCGGGATTCGCCGAGATCGACTGAGCGTTCCTTGGCGTAACGTTCGCTTTCGAGCGCGAAGCCGATGCCGGTGACGTCGCCATGACGCGGGCCGGACAGGCGGGTCAACCGTATGGCCTGCGGAGTAACGGACTCCCTCAGGAACTCGCAGAATGCGTAGAGGCAAGCTTCGGCGTCACGGGCGTGATAGACATGCTCGAGATACGGCGAGACGGACGCATCGAGCGCCAGGTCCGGTGTCGCTTCCGCATTTTTCGCCAAACCCGCACGGATCACCGAAAGGCAGGCCGCAATCAGGCGCAACCCCGGCGGGTTGTTGCGACAGGCGTAGCGCATCTGCACGATCATCGTGATCAGGTTGAAGTTCTGCTGCGTCCACAAATCGCCCTGATAGCCCGCGGCGACCGCCTGCGAAGCGTTGCCGTCGGCGAAAGCGAGCAGGCGTTCGGCCTCGGCGGACAGCCAGTCGACATGCTGCGTCATTCGACGCAGTGCGTCCGAATCTTTTGCCTCGATGTCGGCGAGGACGCTCTGCGCATACCGCAGTGTCAAGCGACGCCATGGCGCGTTCGTCAGATCGGACGGTGTCGGCGATGCTGCTTCGTCGACGATACCGGCCACGTAAAGCGCATCGACCACCTCGCCGAAGCGACCCTCCGCCGGGTCAGATCTGAGCGCGGGCCAGCGCGCGGAATCGGGGTCGCACAATGCACGCAGCAGATCGCGCACGTCGTCGCGCTCGGCGTTCGATTCGAATTCGACCTCGAATTCGACATCTTCGTCATCGATCAGCAGTGCGCCGTCGCCGTTGTCGCGGATCGCATCCGGCCGCAGCTTGATCCTGGGCTTGTTGTACTGACCGAGGTACCAGAACGATTTGAGTGCCATGACACGTCCTTATTGATGACGGGATCGGAAAGGATTCAACCCTGCTGCGTCGCCCGCCCATGCGCGATACAGCGCCGGTGCAGCAAACAGCAGGCAGGCCGCCGTAGCGACAACGGCCACAACGATGAGCGCACTATGCAGAAGCGCATCCGCCGTGGATGCATCTCGCGCAGCGATGATGCCGGCCACCAGCGCCAGCATTGCGCCGTTGAGGATGTTGCGCAGCGCGCCAACCGCGCCAGCGGCGTCTGCCGGCGTTTCCGCCTGCGCGCGACTCATCCAGAACAGGTAGGAAGCTGTCACGGTCGTACCGAAAATCGCTGTCGCCGTAAGCGAATACGCCGGCGCGCCGCGCACGATCGCGTGAAAGGCGACGACGGCAGCAGTCAGCGACAAGACCGAAGCCAGCCACGGGCGACGCGACAAGCGCGCACCGACGCGCACGAACAAGGCACTCGCGAATAGCGCGCCTATCGTGAACGACACGTCCAAAAGCATCATCCAGCGCGGCGCGCCGGCGTGAATCGCTACAACGACCGGGGCGAGCAGTAGGTTGAACAGACCGACGAGCGCGAAATCCGTCGCCCCGACGAGACTCAAGCGGACCGCTTCGGCATTGTGTCGCACGGCGCCCAACAGGCTGCCGCTCTCGGCCGAAGGCGTCTCCGAGGGTATGTCGACGGCCTGTACGGGCAGAGCCGCGTATGCGATGGCGGCAAGGCCATAGCTGAGCGCAGCGAACAAGGCCAGATGGTTGAAGCCCGCCCACTCGAGTGTTGCGCCAGCGAGCACCATGCCACCGAACTGGCCGACCTGCAGGGCGACGCCAAGACCGGCGTTGGTCGCCTCTATGCGAGTCGCCGCGTACTGCACCACCGCCGCATAGGTCGCCGCACTCACGAATACGCGCATCGCATTCATGCACAATGCCGCGCCGAGGCCCAGATACACGCTGTAATCGAGCAGGTCACCCGCGAACACGGGCGGTAGCAGAATCGCGCACAAACCAGTCGCCGCGAGAATCAACACCCATCGCGGGCCGTAGCTGCGGATTGACGCTGCGCAAACGCGTCTAAGCGCCATCGCAAGCACCAACTCGGACAGGCAGGCGATTGCGAACGCCCAGATACTTCCAGTAAGGCGGAACAGATAGTAGGCGAGGCTGAGCGAAACAGCTCCGCGACCGATGTTCGTCAGCCATTCCCCGGCCCAGAGGGCGTGCTGGCTGCGGTGGCGCGAAGGCGTGATCATCTGGTGAAGGGCCTGAGCTTCGGCGTCACGGCGCGGATGCGCGGGTATCGACCCGCAGCGCCGAAACAGCCATCTGCGCTGTCGAGAGCGCTGCATCGCCATCATCGCCGACAGCGATCGCGTAAGCGAGGCGATCAAAGCTATTGGTCAAAGCGCGCACCGTCTCGCCAGGATGCTTCTCGACTACGCATTCGACGATTCCCGGCATCGCGCGCGCATCCTCGACGCCATTGATGGCGCCCAATACCCCCGTTTTACGCGGATCCGCCGCGAGATAGCGGATCGCAGCATAACGTCGCGCGCCTTGCACGATACCTAGCGATGCTTGCAATACCGCGCGCGGATCGCCTCCTTCCAGATGCACCGCATCGAGCGTGTGAACGTCGATATCCGTGGCCAGCCGCACCAGATGGGGAATCTCGTCGCCGCCGGTGCGCGAGTGGGTCTCGATCAGCTCGATGCGGTCACCCGCAAGCATGATCTCCGTATGACTGGGACCGTTGCGCATGCCGACCACATCGAGCACGTCGGCGACATAACTTGCGGCCGCGTCAGCCTGCGCCTGCGTCAAACGAGCAGGCACCAGATGACCGATCTCGACGAAAGTATCTGGGTGCTTGAACTTCTCGGTGATCGCGAGAATATGGTGCTCACCATCCACCGAAAACGCCTCGACGCTGAATTCGTCGCCTTCAATGAAATCTTCGACGAGCATCGGGAATTCCGCGGCCGCGAGCGCATCGATCTCACTGCGATTGCGCACCAGGACGACACCGCGGCTTGCAGTGCCATCCACTGGCTTCACGATCAGCGCACCGTTCTTGCGCGCGCAATGCGCGCTCAGCGCTTCGAAATCGGACACTACAACGGCATCGACCGCACTCAGGCCATTGGCGCGCGCCGCTTCTCGTGTCTTCGCCTTGTCGATCGTCGTTCGGACAGCCCCTGCATCGATCAGACAACGCACGCCGAGCTTCGCGGCCACAGTGGCGGCGAGCACTTGGTAGCCGTCGTGAAAAGAATGCACGACATCAAATCGATGCTGCGCATGCAGCGCTTCGGCGATGCGCAGGTAGAGCGCGTCGTCGGCATCGTCGGCTAGCAACAATAGATCGCTGTAACCCGCCTTCACGTCATCGCGGACGGCGGTCGAGGCCTTGGACAGAAACACAACGCGATGCCCGCGCTCGATCAGCCGCTGGTGCCCACCACGATTGGTGCCGAGGATCAGGATGTTCATGCGGCGAACGTTCATGCGGTTCTCATCGTCTCGACCTTACGAGTGACTGCCTCCGCCTGCTCCCGAGCAAGCGCTTCGGCCTGTTCGACCGTTTCGCCGCGCACCATGACGTATCCGGAACGGTGCCCCGACTGGGTAAGCAACATATCCTCGCTGCCGCTGTTGTCGATTCGCACGCGCAACACATCGGGGTGATCGCTGGCGCAAGCCGCCTCGATCGCCTGACGATCAGCGTCGATTTTCGCGAACTGCAGGAATTGGATCGCGACAACCGGATGCAGCGGCCGCCTCTCGGGAGCCGGCAATCCGAGCAGCGCATGCAGCGTCTCGCGGGCGACGTCGACGCCGCTCGTGAACAGGGTCATTTCCCAGATCTGATCGCCGCCGAGGCGCACCTGCGACTCGATGATGCGCAGACCATCCTCGTCGATTTTCAGCTCGGTATGGGCGGGGCCGTGACGATGTCCCAACGCCGTCAACATGCGCGACACCACATCGGCGATCTGGTCGCGGTATTCGCCCGGGCAGCATGGCTGCACATGCGCCATCTCGACAAAGTACGGCGCGCCGGTCACTGTCTTACGGGTGACCGCGGCGATCTCGTGCCGACCATTCGCGCTCATGCTTTCGACGCTGTACTCCTGCCCGCCGATGAATTGTTCGGCCAACACCCCATCGCGGCCAATGCCATCGGCATGCCCGAAGGCTTTCGTCACATCGTCGTCGGTTACGACCAGATGCACGCCTTCGCTTCCGGCGCCGGAGACCGGCTTCGCCACCACCGCCCCCCCCACTTCGTCACGGAACGCACGCAATTCATCGGCGGTTTTCACGATCCGCCATGGCACTGTCGGCAGGCCAGCGCGATCGAGCAAATCCCGCAGCATCGCCTTGTTGCGCGTCGCCTCGACCGCGTAGGCGTCGCAATTGCTCGGCAGCCCCAGCTCAGCCGCAATTCGTGCCGCAGCGAGTTGCGGGTATTCGGAGAGGCAAAGCACATAGTCGATTGGGTGTCGCGCGTGCATTGCACGCGCGTAGTCGACCATCTTGGCGGTGTCCTCGTACTGCGTGATCAGCAACTCGCGCGCGGACTTGATCTGGAAATCGGTCACCAGCGCACGGCTCTGCATCAGCGAATATTCCGCACCCAGCTCGCCGATGGCGCGATAGGTGTGGTCGATTCCGCCCAGGGCCAAAAAATGCGGCTTTTTCGACTCAGACATTTAAGCCCCCGAAGAACAAGATAGTGGCGGCATGAGGTGTGCGCAGGCGCGCACGGGAATTTTGACAGATCTTCATCGCCGCACTCATTCGGCGTAGGCCTGAAGCGCCGCGTCGAACAGGTCGACCACATCGTCCAGCTCCTGCGTGCCGATTGTGAGCGGCGGCGTGAGCTTGATCGTGTTCGGGCGATGCGCGGACAGATTCACGAGCACTCGGTTGGCGATGCACTGGTCGAGGCAAAAACCGGAAAGATCAGGGCAATCGTCGCTGAATGTCACCGTGATCAACAAGCCTTCGCCTTCGATACTCGCGACCGAGCGATGCTCCGCGCGCAGCCCCTCCAGGCGTCCGCGCACGTGCGCGCTAGTACGTGCGACAACCGCGGGAATCTCGTGAGATTCG
This sequence comes from Lysobacteraceae bacterium, assembly GCA_008015095.1. Classification (GTDB taxonomy): domain Bacteria; phylum Pseudomonadota; class Gammaproteobacteria; order Xanthomonadales; family Xanthomonadaceae; genus Lysobacter_I. The sequence goes on from SSEV01000046.1 coordinate 9,398, forward strand.
AGAAAATCGAGCACCGCCATCCCGGCGACAATACCCGCGCCGTAACCGGCATAGGTCGAACCATGGATCCGCGCGCAACCAGGCGCCCCGAACAGACTGTGGTGAATTTCCGCTCTGCACAGCGCGACCGAGAGCGGAAGGATACCTGCGGTCAGTCCCTTGGCCAGCACGATGATGTCCGGGGCCAGCCCAACCGGAAATTTTTCCGAAGCGAAATAGCGCCCGGTGCGGCCCAATCCCGTCTGCACTTCATCGACGATGACCAGTGTGCCGGTCTCACGACAGCATTCAACCAGCGTCGCCAGCGTTTCAGCGCCCCAAACCGCGCCGCCGCCGATACCTTGCACCAGTTCGATCACGACACCGGCATGGTCAGCTTCTCGCAGATGCCGCGTCCAGGCGTCGACATCGCGCATGTCGACACAGGTATTTGCATTGCGCATGTCCGGCAACGCGCGACGCCAAACGGCGTTGCCGTTCAGCGCCATCGCCTCCAGGGTCAGGCCATGGAACCCATCCCGGAAAGACAGAAAGCGGGTCCGCCCAGTATGGGCCATCGCCAATTTCATCGCGGTCTCGACCGATTCGGCGCCACCGCACGCGAACACTGCCCGAGCATCCTCCGGCAAGGGACTTTTCGCGACCAGGCGATGGGCAAGTTCTGCCGAAGGCAGATTCGCGCCCCAGGGATAAGTGCCGGGCGCTCCGCCGGCCATGATCGCTTCGGCGACACGCCGGGTGATCTCCGGCGGGTGGTGGCCCAGACTGACCGCGCCATACCCGGCGACGAGATCCAACCAAGCCTCACCGGACTCGTCGTATAGATATAGCCCATCGCCGCGCACATGCGTCGACGGCAACGACAGTTCTTCGAGCGTGTCGAGCCAGTACGGATTGATGTGTCTGCGATACAGAGTCTCCACCGTGTTCTCCCGCTCCTTCCATCGCCAACCGGCAAAATTAGCGCTGATAGATCCCAGGCTTGTAGATTTCCATGAAGGTCTCGGGCTTGTTCAGCGGCGTGAAACCGTATTTCCCATATAGCCCGTGCGCATCGGTGGTCGCGAGGGTGAAGCGTCGGAGCCGAGGCACAACCGGATGCATCATTACCGCGGACATCAGCAGCTTCGACAATCCTTGGCCGCGAAGATCCGGAACCACGAACACGTCGACGAGATTGCCGAACGTCGCCAGATCGGTGATCACCCTGCAGAACGCGACCATCGGTCCCGCTCCGGCATCGGCATACATGCCGAAGTTCAGCGAGTTCGCGATGGACAGTTCCACCGTCTCGCGCGAAATGCCCTGCGCCCAGGTACTGTGTCGATCGAGGAATCCATGTATCGCATCGATGTCGAGACGACGGACGTCGGTGCTGACGAGGTGGCTGGAGAGCGTGGTTTCAAAGATGTCCATGGTGAATCCTGCGAGGCCGACGCCGGGATTCTATCCTGGCGCCGGCCGCGGATCGCCGTCTGCACCGAAGCGCAGCGATCAGTAGACGCGCATCAGATCGCAATCCTCGCGCCCGTAGTATTCGACGATCTGGGCATCCTGCTTGTGCAGCATCTCCACTAGCGCTGTGATATGGATCAGGATCGTGGTCTGTTCTTGCTCCGAGATCACCGGCACCTGCGACAACAGAATCTGGGTCGCCGCATCGTGATTGCCCTCTTCGTTGATATCGGAATGGCGGATGATCGGCTTGTAGAAGCCCTCCGGCAGCCCCAACCTGCGACAGGTGTCGAGAAAAACCGCATTGAAATCGTGCGACGGGCTTTCGAACAAGAACAGCGCGCTGAAGAAACTGAGAATATGCTGACGAGCGTACACGCCAAGGCTGGCGTAGGCCGAGAAGGTCGTCGGTAGCGGCACCCGCTTCTGCAGGACATCCTCGCTTATGCCGACAGCCGCCAGCGAACGGATCATCATCTTGTCGTGGTTGTGCTCTTCGACGAACAATTTGATCAGTTCGCTGCGGATGCGGGCATTGCCGATATGGCTGATCGAGGGCGAAATCAGGCCCGGCGCCATGTGCACGAGGTGGTAATATTCCAGCGCGAAACCGATGAGCTCGTTACGGGTGACCTGCCCCGACAGCATCCGACCATACAGCGGCGAATCGCCGAGCCGCGCATGCACGCTGCGGATCGTAGGCATCAGCCGTTTGAAGTGGAAGGCTTCGCCAGTAAGCTGCCCGTGAGACGCCATCGGACTGCCTTCGGTGAGCAATCCTAGCCGATCGAACTCGAGCAGAATGCCATCCAGTTCCTCGGCGTCGATGGCGTGCCGCTGGCGCAATGTCGCCATGTCCGCATCGCCTCGGCGCAGCGAGTCCATCAGGGATTCCACATCCTCGCGCGCATAGCCGGACATCTCGATGTCGCAACCCTGATCACGGTATTCGATTTCGATACGCCCGGCGTCGGCCTTCACGGCAACGCCAGGGCGAAAGCGCGGTTTCTCGAAAAGTTGGGTCGACAGATCCATGTTTGCATCCTTACCTTTCAGTTGACGAGTCGCAGCAGGCTGCTGGTGGTCGAATAATGTTCCCAGATCGCGGTGTAGAAGCGATCGTAGATCTCGATGAACATGTGGGTCTGCCGCTTCATGCGTTCGATTTCGCTGCGCGCGACCACCGGGATGCGCCGGAAGATCTCGCGGCTGAGGTTGCCGTGCGCGTCTTGCAGATTGATATTTGAGTGACTCTTGATGTACTTGATGAAATCTTCCTGGACGGTCCCGGATTCTTCCATCGCATTGACATAGCTATCGAGCTTGAGATCCTTGCCCTCAAGCACGCCCATGGTGCTGAAGAAGAACAGCGGATCGGTTGCCGACCAGTGCGCCAGTGAATTGCATAGCGCCAGGGTTTCCGGCAGCGGCACCGTGCGGTAGATCTGCTCGCGGGTGATGCCGATTTCGTTCAGCGACTTGAGGATCAGCTCGTCGTGGCCGTATTCCTCACAGAAGAAATGGTTCATCAGCACGCGCGATTCGGTCGAGGTCGCGAAACCGAGAATCGGCGAGTCGAACCAGCTCTCGCGGAACAGGAAGTGGTAGTTCTCGATGGCCATTCCGTAGAACACGTTCAGGGGAACCTGCGACGGATCCTGGCACTTCTCCCAGAAGACGTTTCGGTAAAGCGTCTTGTAGAGCAGTTCGTTCTGAAGATCTTCCAACTCGAGGATGCATTCGAAACCGGAGACGCAGTCCGGGCTTTCGTTTTTGTCGATGAGGCCGGACTCGAAAAACGATTGGATCATCGCTTCGATGTGAGCACGCGGGATGTCGTCGAACGCATCGCTGGCGAGCACATCGGACACCGAGCGATTGCCATCGAGCTGTCCGATCACGCGGCAGGCCTTCTCGGTGTCGATCGGCAGGTTCTCGACGAGATACTCCTCGTCCCCGACCCTGGCGACCAGTCCGTCTCCGGACGGCTCAACGGTGCATCTGGTGATTGGCTTGAGATCGTTAATATCCATGTCGCTGTTCCCTGGCCGGTCTGCCCAGCCGTATACGCCGATGACGAAAATGGAAACGAGAACGGGGTCTCTCCGAGGAGAGACCCCGCCTTGTATTACAGGTGCACCGGCAACAGGACCGGACGCTTGTTCTTCGGAACGATCGTGATCTTCTTCATGATGGAACTCCTTTTGCTGAGTGAATTAACGCATTCCTCACGGAACGCGCCACCTTATCCTGAAGGCGCGCCTTCAGAATTCGATAGCCGGCAGGGTTAGTCATGCTCACGACGCTACGGCGACGCTCCATGTCCAACGGTCTTGTTCTCCAGCGGCTGTTTTGAATCTTTTGTAGCGCTGGACGTCGGCATTTACCGGATTGAGTATCCACAACTGACAGCGGTAACACAATACGACTTTCGGGGTGCTCCGACAGACGTCATTCATACCCTGTTCTGACAGTCAACGACGACATGCCGAACGTGCTGCTGCGGAATATTCAGATTTCAAATCGATACGAAATTTTTACAAGAATTTGTTCGCTGTCGCGCAGTTCAAGCGCATCACGGAATTCATCGATCGCATCGAAAGGACCGACGCCCGACTCGAACAGGCTGCCGCCACGCACATATGCGATGTACAGATTCGACAGCGGCGCGAGCTCGTAGCGATAACGTATCTGGAAAGCGAGATTGCGCAGCCCGAAATTCTCGACCGCATCCAGCGCAGGAAGCGGACGCCCACCAGGGCCGACCCGCCATGACCGCCTCGCATCGGCGTCCAGCCCCGTTGCCTCCAGGCGTACGCGCAATTCCTGACGCGTATCGATGAGCCAGACGCTACCGGCATTGAGAGAGAGCAGCCGCGAACGGAAGGTGCCGAGTCGATCGCCGTCAATCCACAGTAGCCAGTCAGGATTTTCGGCATAACGCGTCTCGGCAAAGAAACTGAGCGAATCGGTCGCGCGAAACGTGGGCTGGATCGAGAGGCTCCATTCGCCGCGACCGACGCCACCCAACCCTTCCGCGCGATAGTTCGCTTCTCCGCTCCACTCCCAGTTGCTGTCGCCCTGACGCGGACGAAACCGCTCGTAGTGCAGGTACAAACGCGACGGCATGCGCACCGCACCATGGCCGCGCGTGATCAGGTCGTCGTACCCCGATGCCCACCACGACGCCTCCAGGTAATCGTTGCCGCCATCGCGCAGTTCGCCTTGCCGACTCACGGTCAGGCTGTCCCCGAGTTTCAGACCTCTGTCGTTACGGCGCCCGACCAGCGCGAAATGCCAGTCACTGGATTTGTAACGCGCGCCGTCCGGGAAGCCAGTGCTGCGATGCCCAAGGTCATAGGACAGCAGATTGAGGTCGGCACGTTCGAGATAGCCGAAATCGTTCAGCTCCAATCCGCCACCGCTATGCAACGCGTAGAACTGCTGCCGCCATCCTTCGCCCATATCCCACTCGATACGCGCTTGCGCGCCGAAATCGCGGCTAACTGCGTCATTTTGCTCAATCACGGAGCCGACCGCGCCGCCATAGATCGTGACGCCATCGTTAGGCGCCCAGCGCCAATCGAACTGATAGGCGTCCGCGACGCGATTGAACCACGGGCGTTCGACTCGGGTCGCGGTCGCGCCGATGCCGTATTTCCCAAACTCCCGGCTTGCGCGCACGGCGTAGAAGTCGCGCCCGGCATCACCCGACTCGCTGGCCGCGAAAACGCCGTAGTTCGTACCGCCCACACTGCCGTTGATTTTCGCCGCCACGGCGACGTCGCCAGGCCGCCCGCTGCCGTCGTCCATTGGCGCGCCGATGCGACGGGTGTAGATCAACTGATTGCGGGTGTCGAGGGCTCCGAAGGGGACTTCGAAAAACCCCTGGTTCTCGGTGAAAAATGGACGTTTGTCGCTAAAGAAAGTCTCGATCGCACTGAAATTGACGACCAATTCGTCGCTCTCGACCTGGCCGAAATCCGGATTGAAGGTCGAGCTGAGCTGGAACCGGCCATTGGGCTTCCAGAACAGATCCGCGCCCGCGGAAGTTTCCGCCCGCCCACGCGCCACATCGTGCAGCGAGGTTACATAGGGAGTGATCGCGAGCAGCGACTGATCGTGGAAGGGCAGCTCGATCGGCGCGAACGCCGACAGGAACCGTTGATCCATGAAGCTCACCGCAGGCCACGACACCCGCTCGCCGAGGGATCCGATCACTCGATCGAAAGAAACGGAGATCGTGCGTGTCGACCCGACGGCGCCCGCCTGTCGCATCGGCGCGATATGCCATGGGATCAGCATTTCGGCGGTCCAAGCCTCGTCGTCCTCCGCCACCGCCGCCTGCCACTTGCCGTCCCAGTCAGTATTGAACTGATTTTCGTTGGTAATCGTCGCGTCGGTCAGGCTACCGGCCAGCGTCACCATGAAGTTGTAGCCCAAGCGACCGTCGCCGTCGAAATCGACATAGAGGTTCACGCGGTCAACAGCCGCATGTTCGTCGCGTTGCGTGCGAATGCGCGTGCGCGGAACCGAAGGCGGCTGAACGTTGCGGAAAGCGACCGCAAGGCCCTCCGGCGTCGACTGTATCCAGATTTCGGTCGGCAGTGTCGCCGGCGCCCGCGAAAGCGGCTGGGTATGGCGGAAGTCGTCGATTCTACGGGCGTCCCGCCATTCTTCAGGCGCCAACTCGCCATCGATCTCGATTGCGGACACCGCGCCGAACGGCATGCAAAGCAACGCGACCAATGGCATGACGTATTTCACGAACAGCGTTCCTTCGCGCACCGATGCGTCTTGAGTATAACAGGGGCGATCAAAGCAAAAACGGGCGGTGGATCGCTCCACCGCCCGTCGTTTTTCGCGTCGCAACCGACGTCGCCGTCGGCCGGCGCAGGGCTTGAATCACACCCCCGCTTGAAACAGCGCCTTGCTCGGATCAGAAACGATAATCGGCGCTGACGTACCAGAACGAGCCCGGCAGATCGTACGTGCCCGCGTCGTAACCGTTCAACGAGCAGGTCACGCACACCGGCGGTTCCTTGCCGAACAGATTGTTCGCGCCGATCGACAACTTCAGGCCTTCCAGCGTGAACGCGTCTTTCCAGCCGAACTGCACGTCGTGATAGGTCACCGAACCCAGCTTGTTGAAGCCGCGTGCGTTGCGGCAGCCCGGCACGTCCGAGATCGTGGCGTTGGCGCAATTCTCCTCCACCGCGTCGATATAGCGCAGGCCATAGCTGGCTTCGAGGTTGCCCTTGTTCCAGCCGACCTGCACGTTGGTCTGCCACTCGGGGATCGCGCTGTCGTTGGTTTCGATGCCGACCTTCCGCGAAGACGTGATGCCGTCCTTGTCGACCGCTTTGTAGTCGTTGACGAAGGTGGTCTGCAACGACGCGTTCAAGGTGCCGAAGCCCCATTCCGGGCTGAGCCAGCTGAACTTCGCGTCGAAACCGTCGGTCTCGATCGCGCCGAAGTTCTGCAGGAAGTTGCTCGGCGGATTGAGGTTGCCGTTGGTCTGCCGGGTGAAGGGCGAGCACAGCGTCGGGTTGGTGCCACCGGCGGCGAGACAGGCGTTGAGCAGTTCCTGGATGTCACGCGCCTGGACCGCGCCTTCGATCTCGTGGTTGTAGTAGCTCAGCTCGAAATCGATCTTGCGCGACCACGACAGGTTCTCGGCCCAGCTCGGGCTATAGACCACGCCGAGGGTCCAGCTGTCGGATTCTTCCGGCTCCAGGTTCGGATTACCGCCGGTGAAGGTGGTGATCTGGGTGTTGGCCTGTTCGAAATTGTCCGGCACGTTCTGCGCGACGCACGCGGCTTCCAGGCCCGGCGAGACGCCGTTGGTGCGATCCACCACCGGCGAACCGGTCGGGCCGCAGGGATCGACCAGCGTGGCGCCGAACTGGGTCAGGCCGTACAACTCGCCGAGGTTGGGCGCGCGGAAGCCCTGCGAGTAGGTGCCGCGGAACACGATGTCTTCCATCGGCTGGAAGCGGAAGCCCGCCTTGCCCGTGGTCGCACTGCCGAAGGTCGAATAATCCGACCAGCGCAGAGCGGCGGTCAGATCCAAGGTCGAGAGCACCGGGACGTTGATCTCGGCGTACAGCTCCTTGACCGTGTAGTCGGCCGAGACCGGAGCGGCGAAGGAATCCTGCGATTCGCCGGTCTGACGCAACGGATCCGGGCTGAAATCACCCTGATACTTGCGGTATTCGGCGCCCGCCGCGAAGCCGGCGTTGCGATCGCCGATCGCGAACAGATCGCCGGTGATGTTCGCCGACATCAGATCGAGGGTCTGCTTGCTCGAATCGATCTGGTTGGTGCGGATGTAATCGATCATCGCCTGGGTGAAGGGACGGCCCTGGCCGCCGAACAGATCCAGCGGCACGCAGCCGGGAGTCGCGGCGCAAACGGCGGGATCGCCGAGGGCGAGCTTGATCTTGGCGATGTTGTAGCCGTTGGTGAAGCGTTGCGTCGCCTTGTTCTCGGTGTGGACGTAGTTCGCGTCCCAGCTGAAGCCGCGATCGCCGATGTCGAACAGTCCGTCCAGTCCGATGTTGAAGTACCAGGTGTCCACGTCCTGGTTGAACAGGCGCGGACCGACTTCGACCGGACGGCGACCGATGAACACGAAGTTGTTGTTCGCGTCCAAGGCGAAGCCGAACGGGTTGAACGGATGGTTGGCCGGAATCGAAATCGTATCGGCGAGACCACCGGTGCCCGCACCGGGGCCGACGAAGATTGGTTCCGGGGCAGCTTGGTTGGCCGATTGACGATTGTTGTACAGCGCCTTCACGTGCATGCGGGTGCTGTCGCTGAGGTCATAGCTGAAGCTGGCGAACAGCGCCTTGCGTTCGCTCGGGGTGAGCAGCAAATTGAAGGGCGCGTAATTGAAACGGTCGGCGCCCGTGAACTGGTGATAGGTGCCGCCGTTCGGATTGCCGGGCACGAACACCGGCGAAGTGGCGCCGTTGTTGAGGGTGATGTTGTAGAAGGTGGTGTTGGTCGGGTCGAAGAACACATAGCGACCCTGCGGCGTGCCCGAACTGCAGGCGGCGTTGCCGGCGCCGGGTTCGCACTGCGAGGACTGACCCCACTCCGAAGAACTGATGCGCTCCTGCTCGTAGTAGCTGGCGCCGAACACGCCCGACCAGCCTTCGCCGCTGCCGCCGAGGGTCAACGAGGCTTCGGTGGTGTCGCCGCCATCGCTGTACTGGCCAAAGTAGGTATGCACTTCGGCGCCCTGGAAACTCTTGCGGGTGATCACGTTGACCACACCGGCGATGGCGTCGGAGCCGTAGATCGCCGAAGCGCCATCTTCGAGCACTTCGATGCGCTCGACGATCGCCAGCGGGATAGTGTTGAGGTCGGCGCTGCCGCTCACGCCCGAGGCGGAGGATTCGTTGACCCAACGGATACCGTCGACCAGCACCAGCACGCGTTGCGAGCCGAGATTGCGCAGATCGACCTGGGCCGAGCCGGCGCCGATGCCGCCGCCGTCCGGCGGATAGCCGAAGTTGCCGGAAGAGTTGAACTTGGCGTTGAGGGCTTTGCCGCTGGCGGTGAGCTGCTGCAGGACTTCGCCGACGCTTTGCGCGCCGGTCTGCTCCAGTTTGGCGCGGTCGAGCACGAACACCGGCTGCGCGGTGACGGCATTGGTCTGCTTGATGCGGGTACCGGTCACGGTGATCGTGTCCAGCGTATTGCTGTTGTCGGCCTCGGCTTCCTGTGCCAAAGCCACGCCCGGCAGGGCGAGCAGCAAGGTCAGCTGGACAGCGGCCGTCAGGCGATTACGGCGCAAGTTACTCATTTCTTTCTCCATAGTTGTGAGAATACCCACCGTCCACGGCCCCCTCCGGGGGACGGCATCCGGCCTTTGTAAACAAAATGTAAAGAGCGATCAAGGTGCCGGAGGTCAGCCTGCCCGACCCGCCGGCCCTGAACCGTTCATCCGGCTTCGCTATAGTCGCGCCATGCCCAAGCTCCCCCGCCTCCTGGCCGCCCCGGCCATCCTGCTTTGCCAACTCAGCCTCCCGGTTCATGCGCAAACCGATATCGCCAACCTGTTCACGGCGCGCGATGCGCTTGAGGCCGCCGAAAAAGGCCTGACGCCGCCGCCACTCCCGACCGGACATCTGCTTTCGGGCTGGATCGAATACGCCGGCCTGCGCCGAAACATCGATACTTTGCCGGCCGCAGAAGGGCGAGCGTTCCTCGAACGCTATCGCGGTCAGGCCGTCGCCGAGGCGTTCCGTCCGGAATGGCTCGCCGCTCTCGCCCGTCGTGAAGATTGGCCTGCCCTACGCGCGAGTTGGACGACGGACATCAGGGATACGGCCCTGCGCTGCGCCGAACTCAATGCCCGACAGGCGCTCGGAGCCGCCGATGCGTTATGGACGCGCGACGCCCAGGCGCTGTGGCGCAGCAGCGGCAAATCGCTGCCCAAGGATTGCGATGCGCCGATGTCGATCCTGGCCGCACGTGGCGGGTTGACGCCGGAACTGCGCTGGGAGCGGATCGAAAAAGCCGCCGCCGAATGGCAGCCGGGCGTGATGCGCGCCGCGGCCCGCGGCCTCCCGGCCGAGGACTTCGCGCTCGCCAACGATTACGCCGCATTTGTCGAAGCGGTGCACGAGCGCGCGCTGGGTTGGCCGAAAACGCCGCGCAGCCGCCTGATCGCTTCGCACGGTTTGGCCCGATTAGCGAAATCGCTACCGGCATCGGTCGACAGCGCGCTGCCCAAATTCGCCAATGCGCTCGGGCTGAGCGAAGCAGAACGCGGTCGCGCGCTGTATCAGGCGGCGTTGTGGACGGTCGCTTCCTACGAGCCGGAATCCGCGCGCAGGCTCAATGCGGTGCCCGAGTCCGCATATGACGAGAAACTTCACGAATGGCGCGTGCGCGAAGCTTTGTCGCGCTCGGACTGGAAGTCCGCACTGGCGGCGATCCGCAAGATGGGCGAAAAACAGCGGCGCGACTCGCGCTGGCGCTATTTCGAGGCCCGCCTGCTCGAAATCGGCGGCGACAAGGACACTGCCGAGATTCTTTATCGCGACGCCGCGAACAAACCCGAATTCCATGGCTTTCTTGCCGCCGACCGCATCGGCGCGCCCTATGCGCTCTGCCCGCTGACGCCCAAGACCGATGCCGCCGCCAAGGCCATGATCGCGCGCGATCCGGCCATCATGCGTGCGATGCTGCTCTACCGACTCGACCGCAGCGGTTGGGCGCAGCGTGAATGGGACGACGCGCTTACGCGCTTGGACCCGACCCAACGCAGACTCGCGGTGGAAGTCGCGCAGGATAACGGCTGGTTCGACCGCGCCGTATTCGCCCTGGTCAATGTCGGCGGCAAGCACTACCCGGACGAGTTGCGCCTGTATCACCTGCGTTTCCCCCTGGACCACGACAGCGTGATCAGGCGCGAAGCGGCGAAGCACGGCATCGATCCGAGTTGGGTCGCCGCGGAAATCCGCGCCGAAAGCGTATTCAACCCGAACGTGCGCTCGCACGCCGACGCGCGCGGACTGATGCAGGTGGTGCCGGGCACCGGCGCCGGCCTCGCCAAACGCCTGGGCCTGCCCTGGCGCGGCGGCGCGAGCCTGTATGAGCCCGAACTCAACATCATGCTCGGCACCGCTTATCTGCGCGAGCTGGAAGACAAGTACGGGCAGACCTATATCGCCATCGCCGCCTACAACGCAGGGCCCGGACCGGCCGCGCGCTGGCTGTCGCAACGTCCGAACATGGATGCGGATTTCTGGATCGAAACCGTCAGCTATAAAGAAACGCGCGACTACATCGCGCGCTTCCTCGCCTTCAGCGCGCTCTAAGACTGGCGTGTCAACGGCGCCAACGCAGCACTGATCACCGACCGCCTGAAGGGCAAATTCGACGGCGCGCGCAAACGCTTCGTCTGTCCGCAACCGGACCCGCCGCCGCAACCGGCGTCTCCCTCCACGCAGACGCCTGCATCGGCGCCAGCCCCAACCGCAAAACCACGGCGTTGAGCGCGACCGCATCCGGGATGCACAGATCACCCCGGCTCGCCGGCGCACGGCGCCGCCGCACCGCATTTTTCATCTGACGCATCACGAGGAGATCGCCATGGGACTGCTCGACGGCCTGCTCGGCCACGCCGGCGAAAAACCGCTGGAAAATATCGAAGAGGAATTCGCTCCACTACTCGCTCCAGGCGAAACCCTGCAACGCGCGTTCGCGCTGATCCGCGACCTGATCGTGTTCACCGATCGTCGCGTGATCCTGGTCAACAAGCAGGGCGTCACCGCGAAAAAGACCGAATACCGCAGCATCCCGTATCGCGCGATCACCATGTTCTCGTTGGAAACCGCCGGGCACTTCGACCTGGAAGCGGAACTGCGGATTTGGCTGTCCGGACAAGCCGCGCCGATCGAACTGCACCTGGGGCGCAACTCCGGCGCACAACAAATCGTCGCGCTGCTCGCACAGCACGCGCCGAAGTAAAGCGCGCCCCTTCCGTCCGTCGTCCGCCATCCGCCGTATCGCCGCGCGGTACACTCCGCCAATGAAGACCTATCTCGTCGGCGGCGCGGTGCGCGATCGCCTGCTCGGTATCCTGCTTGATCTGCCGCAGGACGCGCGCGCGGCGGCGGACCGCGATTTCGTCGTCGTGGGCGAAACCCCGGACTCGATGCTTGCCGCCGGCTTCAAGCCCGTCGGCCGCGACTTTCCGGTATTCCTGCACCCGCGCACCGGCGAGGAATACGCGCTGGCGCGGACCGAACGCAAGTCCGGACGCGGGTATCGGGGCTTCATCGTGCATGCGGCTCCGGATGTGAGTCTCGACCAGGATCTCGGCCGCCGCGACTTCACCATCAACGCGATCGCCGAGGATGCCGAAGGCAATCTCGTCGATCCTTACGGCGGCGTGCGCGACCTGCATGCGCGGATCCTGCGCCATGTCGGCGACGCATTCGTCGAGGATCCGTTGCGCGTATTGCGCGCGGCGCGGTTCATGTCCCGGTTCGCCCCTTATGGTTTCAGTATCGCGCCGGAGACCCTTGCGTTGATGCGGGATATGGCGCGCAGCGGCGAGCTGGATGCACTGACGCCGGAACGCGTATGGCAGGAGTTATCGCGCGCGCTGGCGTCGACGCAGCCATCAGCGTTTCTGCGCGCTTTGCGCGATGCGGACGCGCTCGCGGTCGTGCTGCCCGAAGTCGACGCCCTGTACGGCGTGCCGCAACGCGCCGAATTCCATCCGGAAGTGGACACCGGCGTGCATACCGAAATGGTCTGCGACATGGCCGCAAGGATCGCACCGGGAGACGCCGTCATCGGTTTCGCCGCGCTCACCCATGATCTCGGCAAGGCGCTCACCCCGGTCGATGAATTGCCTAAACACATCATGCACGAACAGCGCGGCCTGGCGCCTCTGTCCACACTCTGCGCGCGGCTGAAGGTGCCTGGCGCGCATCGCGAGCTGGCCAAGGCCGCCTGCCGCGAGCATTTGCAGGTGCATTGTCTGCTCGAATTGCGCAACGACACCGTGCACGATCTGATCGCGCGCAACGATGGCTTCCGCCAGCCGCAGCGGATCGACCAGCTCGCCATCGTCTGCGAGGCGGACAAACGCGGCCGCGGCGGGATGTCCGAATCCGCTTATCCGCAAGCCGACGAACTCCGTCGCTTGCATGCCGCCGCGATGATGGTGCGCGGCGCAGACTTCGCCAGAAGAGGCCTGGAGGGCCCCGCGCTCGGCGCGGCCTTGCGCCAGGCCCGGATCACGGCGATCGGCAAAGCCAGGCAACGCGCGCCGAGGATCAAAGCGAGCGCGCCGGAAAGCTGAACGCAGCGGCGCGAAGCACGTTGCCTTCGCGCATTCGGCGCATCCTGCCCGGAGTTTCTATCAGGACTTCGTTTCTATCAGAACCTCTATGAGGACTTCTGTCAGGACTTCCGTCCATCCAACCGCAACAGCAGATCGCGCCATGGCGTCAAACGGGTGGCTAGGCCTGCGATCACGCCGATCGTGTTCGCCAGCGCGTCCATCCGATCCATCATTCGATATTCGGTCAGTGCGCCCTGCGCGTACTCCAAACCGATCCCCATCAGCACCAGCGCAACGCCGACGCTGAGCAACGATGACCAGCGCGAATACAGTTGCACCGCGCCGGCCGCGAGCAGCGCATAAGCGAACACATGTTCGAACTTGTCGGCATTGGAGGGCAGATGGCCCAGATCGGGCGCCGGCGTGAGCGAGAGCACCACCACCGCGGCTACCGCGCAGCACCATAACGCCGACCAGAGCAAGGGTCTGCGCAAGGGTTTGAGCGAACGCCCGAAGCCGACGCGGCTCATAACCGATGACTCAGGTCGCCGACCAGAAACGCATGCGCCAAATCCGTCTTGCGCACGAACCCCATCGCCTGGAAACGCTCGCCCATTTCGCCCGGCAGCGTGAGCTTTTTCACTTCCTGGCGGCATGCATGCCGCGCCGCCTCGTCGACCGCCCGCGCCTCGTGTTGCGCGAGTCGCTGATCCAAGCCATTGCCGATCAGAAAACTCGCCTGCGAACAATAGCCTGCGAATTCGAAACCCGAAGCGACCCCGGCTTCGGCCAGAGCGGTGAAATCGACCGATACCGTAACATCCTGCAGACCGACACGTGCGAATACGTTGTCGACCATGCGATGCCGGTGGAATGCGCGCAGGGTGCCGTCCGCACGCCGGGGATCGTAATACTCGCGGCGCGGATATCCGTAATCCACGAACAACAGCGCACCGGCATCGAGCCCACCGACCACCGCCTGCAGCCAGTACGGCAACTGCGGCAACACTTCCGAACGGAAGCCATCCTCGAAACTGGTCGCGCACTGGCGTTCGAGATGCCGTACCGCCGCCGACAACAAGGCGTCAGCCGGACGATCGACGCAATGGAATCCGCGTGCGCGCTCGTAAGCGACATGCTCCTCGTATACTTCGCCATCGCGAATCACGAAACGCGAATGCGGCAGCGCATCAAGCACTTCGTTGGCGAACACTACGCCGTTCCAGCGAGGTTGAATCGGGCTTTGCAGCCATTCCACCCGCTCATAGACGTCCGGCGCAAAAACCGTGCGCAAGCGCTCACGCTGACGCTGACGCAGATCGGCGCTGGGCTCAAGAATCGCGTAACGCGCTGGCATCGCGCGCAACGCGATCAGACGCGGGATCACCGCTTCGGCAAACGCGCCGCTGCCGCCGCCGATTTCGAGAAAGACGCTGTCATCGCCAAGACGCGCCAGCACCGGCGCCAGCGCCGCAGCGACGCATTCGGCAAATAGCGGCCCGAGTTCCGGCGCGGTGACGAAATCCCCCGATGGCCCGAGTTTGGTCGCGCCCGCGCTGTAGTAACCGAGTCCTGGCGCGTAAAGCGCCAACTCCATGAACCGCCAGAACGGCAAGGCGCCCCCGTTGCTGAGGATCTGATCCCGGATCAGTTCGGCCAGACGGTCGCTGTGCGCTCTGGCGTCGGGATCAAGGTCGTCTTCGAGCATGCGGCAACTCCCTTGCGAAAGGCGCACAGGATAGCGAATCCCGCCCATCCCGGCAGGCCGCATGCATCGAACGTCTGGATCAATCGAAAGCACGGGCCAGATTCGGCGAACGCGTCCGGCTATGGTCAAATGTCATCGGAGCAGACTTCTGGAACCCGCACCATGCCGCATCCCCGTCCTGTCGCCCTGGTGACCGGCGCCGCCCGCCGCATCGGCGCGACGATCGCGCGCAAGCTGCATGCCGAAGGCTACGATCTGGCCCTGCATTACCACCGCTCGGAGCAGGAAATGCAGACCCTGCTCGCCGAGTTCGACGCGGTTCGCCCCGGCAGCGCCTATGCCTTGCGCGCCGATCTGACCGAATTCGACCGTTTGCCTGAGCTCGTCGCACACAGTGTGGGCCGTTACGGGCGGCTCGACGCGCTGGTCAACAACGCATCCGGGTATTACGCCACGCCGTTCGGGGAAGTCACGCCGACACAATGGGACGATTTGTTCGCCACGAATGCCCGCGCGCCGTTCTTCCTGGCTCAGGCTGCCGCGCCGCACCTGGCCGCCGCAGGCGAACATGGCGGCGCTATCGTGAATATCGTCGATATCTATGCCGAACGACCACTGCCGCGCCATCCGGTGTATTGCATGGCCAAAGCCGCGTTGGCGATGATGACCCGATCGCTCGCGGCGGAGCTGGGGCCGCGCATCCGCGTCAACGGCATCGCTCCAGGCAATATCCTGTGGTCGGACAATCCGGTCAAAGCCGAAACGATCGAGATCGTGCAGGCGCGCACGGCGCTGCGGCGACAAGGCGCGCCCGAAGATATCGCGCAGGCGGTGGCTTACTGCCTGGCCAGTCCCTATCTGACCGGCCAGATCATCGCCATCGACGGCGGGCGCAGTTTGTTCATTTGAAATCCGTGCGCCATATCAATGTTCGAATTGTTTGAGTAGCACCTGTATGGACTGTGCTCTGCGAAAAAAGATAAGAACGCTGCAATGAAATGGCTGCAGCTATCTGCTCAGCATGAGCACGATGAAGCTGAGGAATGGGTCTTGAGAATTGCCGAGTGGGATAAAAAAGGAGTTGAAGACCCATAACCTCTCGCTCGGATCAAGGCTTGGTGAATAGAGGGTGCATTTGGCATTCTTGGGACCGGATCTGCGATTTGCAGTCCGCCATGCGACTCGCGCGATCTGGTTCAAAGACCAACGCGATTCCGCGATGACCCCTTATTCGGGGCGCACTGCCAGGGGAATACTCAATTCATACAATCTGGACTCGAAGCCCGAGCAGCAGTTGGCGGACATATTCGCGCCGCAGATCATCGGGTTTGTAGAGCGCGAGAATCCGCGAGCCGCGGCACGAGGCGAGCAGGTCGATGTCGAGTACGCACTCGCCACTCCCACGCACCCGCCCGGCCTCGTCTTCGATGCTGCGCAGTTGTTGCTTCAATGCGTCGGGGGTAACCCGTGCGTCTGCCGCGATCCGCAGTGCGACATTCAGATAGCGCGCGCCGCCGGGATCACGGGTCCGCGCCACCCGACTGCAAGCGCGCAACTCGAATGCCGCATCCAGTCGCCGATAGGCCAGGCGCAGCATCTTTGCCCGATGGTGATTCGAACCGAGCACCAGCAGATATTCTTGATGGCTGCCAGTATCGGTCACGATATGCGCTCCCGTCGGATCGTCACGCCGACCGAATCGCAGCCCAGCGCGTGCGCGGCCCGCGGTTTACGCACCCGCACCCGCACCGCGCGCGCGCAGTCGAACTGCCGCAACAACTGCGCCGCCAACGCTGCGACCAGTGTGGCGAACAAGACGTAATGCGAAGCCTCGACGAACCGCTTCACTGCCGCGCAAACGCTGGCGTAATCGACCGCATCATTGAGATCGTCCTCGGCGGCGGCGGCGCGGTTGTCGACTTCGAGTTCGAGATCGAACAGCAAAGGCTGACGCGCATGGCGTTCCCAATCGTAGGCGCCGACCAGCGCTTCGGTTTCGAGTCCTTCGACGAAAACGATGTCCGCAGCCATGGGCGCCTGCATCGCGGGGTTATCCGACCGCCGGCAACGATGCCATATCCCACCGAGGGACGACAGGTATCGCTTCACCGTCGTGCTGGCCGGCCTGCAGCCGCAACGCGCCGGCGAAGGCGATCATCGCGCCGTTGTCGGTGCATAGCGCCGGACGCGGAAAACAGACCCGTCCACCGAATCCAGCCGTCATCTCGTGCAATTTCGCGCGCAGACGGCGATTGGCGCCAACGCCACCGGCCACCACCAATGTCCTGCAATCCGCCGCACGCAAAGCACGTTCGCATTTGATGGCCAGGGTGTCGACCACCGCATCTTCGAAACCACGGGCGATATCGGCCCGGGTGGCGTCGCTGCGGTCCGAATCCCGCCAGGCCAGCAACACCTGGGTCTTGAGGCCGCTGAAACTGAAGTCCAGGCCCGGACGATCGGTCATGGGTCGCGAGAAACGGAACACGCCAGGCTGTCCCCTCTCGGCCAGCGCCGCCAGCTGCGGCCCGCCCGGATAGGGCAGCCCCATCAGCTTTGCGGTCTTGTCGAAGGCTTCACCTGCGGCGTCGTCCAAGGTTTCTCCAAGCAGGCGATAACGCCCAATCGCCTCTACGGCCACCAATTGAGTGTGACCACCGGACACTAGTAAGGCCACGAACGGGGGGTGGGGCGGATCATCTTCCATCAACGGCGCCAGCAGATGCCCCTCCATGTGGTGCACTCCGATCGCAGGCAGCTCCAGGGCCCACGCCAGGGCACGCGCCAGACCTGCCCCGACCAGTAAGGCCCCAACCAGCCCCGGACCTGCGGTATAGGCCACGCCGTCCAATTCGGATACGCCTAGCCCAGCGTCAGCCAGCGTCTGGCGGATCAGCGGCAAGAGCTTGCGGACATGGTCGCGACTGGCCAGCTCGGGCACTACGCCGCCATATTCGGCATGTAAGGCGATCTGGCTGTAAACCGCATGCGCACGCAGGCCGGTCACGCCGGGAAGACCGGTGTCGTAGACGGCCACGCCGGTTTCGTCGCAGGAGGTTTCGATACCAAGGACTTTCATGCGCGCCAAAAGGACAGAGGGAGATTCGGGCCAGAGCGGGAAGCCTCCATGGCCGGTTGCGCCGGCCCGAGGGCGGCCGTTATCATACGCGGCTCGCCCGGACAGACCCGGGCAGATTCCTATCCGAGACCCTTATGCCCAGCGTCAAAGTCCGCGAAAACGAGCCCTTCGAGTTTGCACTGCGCCGCTTCAAGCGCACCTGCGAAAAAGCCGGCGTCCTCGCCGAAGTCCGCAAGCGCGAGTTCTACGAGAAGCCGACCCAGGAGCGCAAGCGCAAGGCCGCCGCCGCGGTGAAGCGTCAGGCCCGCCGCAGCTCCCGCGACGCGACCAAACGCCAACGCTTGTACTGATCGCCGGTCGACCGTCTCCGGGCGGTGCCGAGCCAGAGAGATCCCAAAGCCGGCCGCGCGCAGCGCTGCCGGCTTTTCCGTTTTCGATCACCGGCGATTCTCCGCCCCACCCGATTCACCCAAACCCGACCACGCCCCCCACGAGATTCCGACCTATGTCTGGGTCGGCGCCACGGAGCCAGACCATGAGCCTCAAGCAACGCATCACCGACGATATGAAAGCCGCAATGAAGGCTGGCGAGAAAGAACGCCTCGGCACGATCCGGCTGATCCTGGCCGACATCAAACGCAAAGAAGTCGACGAGCGCATCGAGATGGACGATGCCCAAGTACTCGCGGTGCTGGAGAAAGCGCTCAAGCAACGCAAGGACTCGGTCTCGCAGTACGAGGCCGCTGGCCGTGAAGAACTAGCCGCCGCCGAACGCGCCGAGATCGTAGTGATCGAACACTACCTGCCGGCCAAACTCGGCGCCGCCGAGATCTCCGCGGCCATCGAAGCGGCCATCGCCGAAACCGGCGCCCAGGGCCCGGCGGATATGGGCAAGTTGATGGGCGTACTCAAACCACGGCTGGCCGGTCAGGCCGATATGGGTGAAGTCTCGAAGCTGATCAAGCAGCGTCTTGCTGGTTGAGCCGATAACCGTACGCATGACCACGACCGGCGACCACGAAATTCGCATCCGTGCAGGCGAGCGCACGGACGTCGGGGCGATCCTGGCCCTGATCCGCGACCTGGCCGAATACGAAAAACTCGCGCACGAAGTCGTCGCCGACGAGACCGGGCTGGCCGAACGCTTGTTCGGCGCACGGCCCTATGCGGAAACGCTCATCGCCGAAGTCGATGGCGAAGTCGCCGGTTTCGCGCTGTTCTTCCATAATTTCTCGACTTTCCTCGGCAAGCCCGGTCTGTATCTCGAAGATCTGTTCGTGCGCCCCGCCTATCGCGGTCTGGGCCTGGGCAAGCGATTGATGACGCGTCTGGCGCGGGTCGCGCTGGAACGTGACTGCGGCCGCTTCGAGTGGTCGGTGCTGGACTGGAACACGCCCGCGATCGGTTTCTACCGCAGCCTCGGCGCATTGGGCATGGACGAATGGACCGTGCAGCGCGTCAGCGGCGAGGCATTAAGGACTCTCGCCGCGCAAGACGACACATGATGTTGTCCCAACCATGATCCGTCTCCTTCAAACCGACGCCAACCACCGTTCGGTCCTGCCGCCGATGATCTCAGCGTATCGGCGCTTCGGAAACATGATGCATTCTGTCGAAAGGGTCGGACCACGGCTGCCGCGACTGTTGACGACGGGAGGGCGGGCAGGCTGTTTTTCAGCAACCGGCCATGGACAGCGCGCCATGGACAGCGCGTTGAGATCCGACAGATCCCGCTCTCGGCAAGGCCCTGTGAACGCGATTCGGGGACATTGCGCGACTATGCCGAGGGCGCGTGGCAAGAAAGAGCGAGGGCGTGAAGGTCGATCCATGACCGAGCGATGACGCCGCGGCGTGCCCGCGGGCGCGGGGCGTGCAACGCCTTGCCGGCGGCAAGCTCAAGCGATCCGCGCCCGCGGGCACGCCGCTGAATTCGCAACGCAATGCACCCGAATCCCGAACAGCGTTGACAGGCCAAGGCGCCAGGGCGCCGATTCGATGGCATCCTAGGCGGCATGGCCCGCATCCCCGACGCCTTCATCGACGACCTGCTCGCCCGTACCGACATCGTCGAGCTGATCGGGTCGCGCGTGCCGCTGAAGCGTCAGGGGCGCGAATATTCCGCACGTTGCCCGTTCCACGACGAGCGCTCGCCTTCATTCACGGTGTCGCCGACCAAACAGTTCTACCACTGCTTCGGCTGCGGCGCGCACGGCACCGCGATCAGCTTCCTGATGAATTACGATCGGCTCGAATTCATCGATGCGATCGACGAACTGGCCAAGCGCGTCGGCATGGAGATCCCGCGCGACACCCAGCAGCGCAACATCAACCCAGACAGCCAGGACCAGTACGCGGCCCTGGAAGCGGCGAGCAAGTTCTTTCAGCGCCAGCTCGCGCTCAGCGAGAAAGCGCGCGCGTATTTCGAGCGCCGCGGGGTCGATGCCGACACCTGGGCGCGCTTCGGTCTGGGGTATGCGCCTGATGGTTTCTCGGCGTTGCGCGACGCGCTCGGCACCGACGAACGGCGGATGAAACTGCTCGAACGCGTCGGCCTGTTCTCGCGCAACGACAAGGGGCATGTCTACGACAAGTTCCGCGACCGGGTGATGTTCCCGATCCACGATCGCCGCGGCCGCACTATCGCCTTCGGCGGTCGCGTGCTTGATCCCGAGGATTCGCCGAAGTATCTGAACTCGCCAGAGACCGCGCTGTTCCACAAGGGCCGCGAACTCTACGGACTGTGGCAGGTGCGGCAGGCGAACACCAGAATCGAACGGCTGATCGTAGTCGAGGGCTACATGGACGTGATCGCGCTGTTCCAGCACGGCATCCCACAGGCCGTGGCGACGCTCGGCACCGCAACCACGCCGGACCATGCCGAATTGCTGTTCCGCAACGCGCCGGATGTGTATTTCTGTTTCGACGGCGACGCCGCCGGCCGTCGTGCCGCGAGCAAGGCGATGGAGTCGGTGCTGCCGCGAATGAAGGACGGACGCCAGGCCTTCTTCCTGTTCCTGCCCGATGGCGAAGACCCGGACAGTCTGGTCCGGCACGAGGGCGCATCGGGCTTCGACACCCGCCTGCAGCACGCCACGCCCTTATCGCAGTTTTTCTACGACGATATGGGCAAGGACGTGAACCTGTCGACGCTCGATGGTAAAGCGCGATTGGCCGAGCGCGCGAAACCGTTACTGGCGCAAATTCCCGATGGCGCGTTCGGCGATCTGATGCGCCAACGACTGACCGAAATCACCGGTGTCGGCGCGCGCGCGCCTGAATCGCAGACGCCACAGGTGCGGAAGCGGCCTGCATCGGCGCAAACACAAAAGCGCAGCTTGGTCCGCGGCGTCATCGCTCTGCTGCTGCAGCAACCCGCGCTGGCGCTGGAGTTGCAACCTCCCTACACCTTCAACGCCTTGCGCCAACCAGGCATTCCATTGCTCGCGGAGTTGATCGCCCTCATCCGCGATCGTCCCGAGATCACGGTCGGCGCTCTGCTTGAGCATTTCGCCGAGCGCGAGGAATCCACGGCCCTGCAGAAACTGGCTTCGCAGGCGTTGCCTGGTGAAGAGTCGCTATGGCGCGACGAATTTCTCGATGCCATGGCGCAGTTGGAAAAACAGACGCTGCAGCAGCGGATCGACGAGCTGTTGGCGAAACAGCGTGAGGCTGGCCTCGACGACCACGACAAGGCCGAATTACGTAACTTGCTGCAAACCCGTCTGCAGACTGCGCGTTGATGCGGCTCGAAGTCCCGTAGGGCGGATCGAACGAAGCGGAACCCCGCCGCCATAACCTGCCGGCGCGACGTGCATCCGTCTGAACCGGCGAATCGAAGCGGATCCGACGTTGACTACGCGTCCCCTCCACTTCCCCACACCTCTTCCATCACCCGCGCGAAATTCCCGCCGAGGATCTTCTCGATGCGTGCGTCGGAGTGGCCGCGCTTCGACAACAACATCGCCAGCCTGTCGAAACGGTCGGCCTGGTTGAGATCTGGGATGAAGGTGTAGAGATCAGCGGGGCGGCCACGCTGGAAGATGCCGTCCTCGACCGCATAAGCCACCCATTCGCGGTTATTCCTTTCGAATTCTGGCGTGCGTTCGATCGGCGCGATGCCGCTATCGGTGCCGATGCCGACATGATCCTCACCGCAGACGTTCACGGCGTGCTCGATGTGGCGGATGACGTCGATCGCCATCGGTTGGGCATCGACGCGCAGGTAAGGCCAAAAAATGATGCCCGCAGCCCCACCCTTGTCGGCCAGCGCGCGCAGAGTGGCATCGTCGACGTTGCGCGGATGGTCGGCCAACGCACGGCAGCCGGTGTGGCTGATCAGCGCCGGCGCGCGCGACGCGGCGATGCCCTCGCGTATGGTGCGCGGCGCGCCGTGGGCCAGGTCGACCACGATCCTCTCGGCGTTCAAGCGATCGACCACCTGACGTCCGTAATTGCTCAACCCGGCGTCGCCCGGCTCCATACAGCCGTCGCCGACGAGATTGCGGCGGTTGTGGGTGAGCTGGATCACACGTACGCCGCGCGCACGGAACATCGGGATACGCTCGATATCCTCGCCCAGCGGTTCTGTGCCCTGGAAGCCGTAGATCAGTCCGAGTTTGCCCTCTCGCCGCGCACGCCGGAGATCGGCGCCGTCGCGCACATGCAGCAAATATGCGGGATAGCGCGTGACAATCGACTCCCATGCGCCAATCGCGGCCTTGGTCGATTCGAACGCGGCGTCGTTCATCCAGAATTTGCCGGAAGGCGCCAGGGTCAACACCACACCGGACAGACCGCAGTCGCGCACGGCGGCAAGTTCGGTCGCGATCGCCGGATCGTCCGGTTCGAGCCAGAACAGGCCGAGGCCGCCCGCGCCGTCGATAGCCATCGCCCCACGAAACCTCGGCCATGTCGGTATCCGTGGGTGGCGTGCAAACGCATCGGTCAGCCCCAGCAACGCCAGGCTGCCGATGCCCGTCAATATGCCGCGTCTTGCGACCATCGGAGATCTCCATGGCTGCATCGCAGCGGCCAGTATAGGCGCCGCCGGGCATGACTTCCGGCCAAGTCCCGGCCACCACGCACAGGCTATGCTCGCGGTCTGTCCGACCCTTGGTTCCGGAGCCGATCATGCCTTTCCGCCGTTTGCCCGCAGTGCTGCCCGCCATCCTGCCTGCCGCTTTGCTCACTTTGGTTTGCGCACTCCCTGCGCTCGCCCAGACCGCGACACCGGAGGTGAAGCGCGAGGAGGTCGGCACCCGTATCAGCGAAAACATCCCGCCGATCCCGCAGGAGCTGATCGAACGCCTGAACCGCTATCAGAACACACGCGGCGCCAGCGTCTCGGGCTGGACCAAGGACGGCTGTCTGCTGATCAGCACACGCTTCGCCGAAACCAGCCAGGCACATCGCGTCTGCCAACCTTTAGGCATGCGTGAGCAATTGACCTTCTATCCCGAACCGTTGGGCGGCATCACCCCCAGCCCGGCCAAAGCCCCGCAGCGCGGTTTCGTGTTCTCCAAGGACAAAGGCGGTGACGAGTTCTCGCAGTTGTACTGGTTCGACGAGACCACCCGCGCGGTGTCGCTGCTGACCGACGGCAAACGCAGCCAGAACAGCGCCGCCCAATTCTCCCGCGACGGCAGGCTGATCGCCTATCGCAGCACCTCGCGCAACGGCACCGATTACGACATCTGGGTGCGCGACACCACGACCGGTCAGGCGCGCGCGGTGCTGACCAAAGGCGGGAGCTGGTTCCCGATGGACTTCTCGCCGGACAACAAGAAATTGCTGGTGATGAACAACATCTCCGCCGCCGAGTCTTACCCGGGCGAAGTGGATATCGCTACGGGCGAAGTCGAAATGTTCCCGGTCGACGGCGGCAAGGCTGCGTTCGGCGGCTTCGCCTACGCGCCGGACGGCAAGTCGGTGTATTTCGTATCCGACGAACCCCTGAACGGCGTCGCGCAGGAATTTCAGACCCTTCGCCATCACGATCCGGCCACCGGCAAACTCACCGTGCTGAGCGCACAGATCCCCTGGGACGTGTCGGGCTTCAGTCTGTCAGAAGACGGCAAACACCTCGCGTATTCCACCAACGAAGACGGCATCAGCCGCTTACGCGTGCTATCGCTGCCTGCGCATCGCGAAATCAAACTGCCGGCGCTGCCGGTGGGCGTATTCGGTTCCGGCGCGTTCTCTCCCGACGGTTCGCGCCTGGCGCTCAGCCTCAACAGCGCCACTTCGCCGAGCGATGTGTTCGTGATCGACCTGAAGAAAGCGACGCTCACGCGCTGGACGCGCAGCGAAGTCGGCGGATTGGACGCGTCGAAATTCGTCGCGCCGACCCTGATCCGCTATCCCACTTTCGACAATGTCGACGGCAAGCGCCTCACCATTCCCGCCTTCTACTACCGGCCGGCTCAGGCGCCGGCAGGACGCAAGCTGCCGGTGGTGATCAACATCCACGGTGGCCCGGAAAGCCAATCGCAACCGATCTTCAACCCTACGGCGCAATTCATGGCTAACGAGATGGGCGTGGCGATGCTGGTGCCGAACGTGCGCGGCTCCACGGGCTACGGCAAGACCTATCTGTCGCTGGACAATGGCCACAACCGCGAGGATTCGGTCAAGGATATCGGCGCGCTACTGGACTGGATCGCTCAGCAGCCTGAACTCGACGCCTCGCGCGTGGGCGTGGTCGGCGGCAGCTACGGCGGCTATATGGTTCTGGCATCGCTGATGCATTACAGCGACCGCATCCGCGCCGGCGTCGATGTGGTCGGCATTTCGCATTTCGGCACTTTCCTGCGCAACACCGAAAGCTACCGGCGCGATCTGCGCCGGGTCGAATACGGCGACGAGCGCGATCCGAAGATGGCCGAGACTTTCGAGCGGATCTCGCCGCTCAATCACGCCGATCGGATCACCGCGAAACTCTTCGTCGCGCAAGGCAAGAACGACCCGCGCGTGCCTTACACCGAAGCCGAGCAGATCGTCAAAGCGGTGCGCGCCAACGGTCAGCCGGTGTGGTATCTGCTTTACACCGATGAGGGCCACGGGTTCCGCAAAAAAAGCAACAACGACTATTTCGGCGCGGCGACGATTCTGTTCTGGGAACAGCATCTACTCGACCCGAAACGCTGAGGCAATACACGAAAATCCGTTTCCAGACTGCATGATGTGGGCTGTTAAAAAGCAGCCCACATGGGCAGACTCTGGCGGTCAGGCCCGCATGCCAGACCAGCCTGCAATCCCGCCATAGTCACTACACACAAGAGAGACTCTGATTTTCTCTTGGCATCAAGAAAGATCAGGCCCATCAATCACTCGGCGAGCCCTGGGCGCGATACCCGTGCGCACATGAGAATCTTCGCCACTGGCTCGCATACCAGATTCACGTGCTGACGGCTGCTTCATCATCACGGCTGCATCAGAAAATCCCATGACTTGTCGGAGCCCGTTGTGTGCTGCGCAGTTCCGACATGCAACAAAAAAGATTGAAAACCATTGCTTCCATTCATTACATGTAGCTCAGTCGTGCCAGTCGCTCCCTGCTTAAGGACACCCACCACGTCCAAAATATCGTCTCTATTGTAATCGCCAAGATCAAAAGCCCAAAGATTATTGGCCCCAACCTGCGCAGAGATTGTCGCTACGTGCGCGAGAAAAGATGTGTATTTGCTGGCGCCATCAAGCACATGAACTTCCGTCTTTCCGGATGCCCCGGCTTTATCGATCGCATACACGTCAATATAGCCGTCACGGTTGTAGTCGCCCAGCCTGAAGGCCCAGCGCGCATCGACGCCGGAATTGCCTAGCGCTGTCACATGGTGACCAAGATATGATTGAAAATTGCCGACTCCATTAAGTACATGCACCTCGGTATAATTCGACGCGCCTTGTCGATCGATCGCATACAAATCCAGCACGCCGTCCCGATTGTAGTCGGCAACGTTAAAGACCCACCGCTCGTCAGTGCCCGTAGCTGGTTGCGCAGTTGCGATGTTCGCCAAAAAGGACTGAAAGTTACCTGCGCCATTTAGCACATGCGCTTCTGTTTTACCGCCAGCACCTTGTTTTTTGATTGCGTACAAGTCGAGAACGCCGTCGCGATTATAATCCCCCAAATCAAAACTCCAAGAAGCATCCCCTCCTGTTTGGCCTAAAATTGTGGCGACATGCAGCTTAAAGCTTTGGTAGTTCTTACTGCCATCCAGGACATGCACCTCCGTTTTCCCGGACGCACCTTGTTTTGATATCCCATAAACATCAGGAGTCGGTGGCTTTGGCGGCGGCACTTGCGTGTACAAAAGCAGATCAGGCGAGCCGGAGCCCGGCATCTTGACCACACCAGGGGTTCCCGCACTTACAATCGCACTTGCCACCTGAGCAGGCGTCGCTGTCGGGTTTTTCGCTAAAAAAAGCGCTGCTACGCCAGCCACATGCGGCGAGGCCATTGATGTTCCACTTAATATGGCAGCGCCAATGTCAGAGCTTGGCCATGCAGAGATGATGTCAGAGCCAGGGGCAAAAATATCGACACATCCGCCGTAATTCGAAGAGGCCACGGCAAACACAGATCTGGAATCAGTTCTGTCCGTCGCCGCGACCGTGATTGCTGCTCCTTCTCGTGCAGGAGAAAAGCCGCAAGCATTCTTGCCGTTATTGCCAGCAGCGACAACCACTGTCACCCCGGCATTCACCATGTTCACAACACCACGATCCAGAAGGTTATCGCCGTCCGATTGCAAACTCATATTGACAACTGCGGGCAGCTTCCGATTTCGCACCACCCAGTCGACGCCACTGAGAGTGAGCGACGTACTTCCCACTCCCGTACATCCAAACACTCGAATCGGATGAATGATGACGTTTTTCGCCACACCATATTCGGTGCCGCCGATCGTACCTGTCACATGCGTGCCATGCCCGTAGCAATCCTCCGTTCCGAAGCCGTCATTTATCGCGGTAAAGCCTTGCCCGACCCTGCCCGAAAACTCGGTATGCGTACTCCTCATCCCTGAGTCGATCACATAGACATGAACGTTTGAGGCAGTCGTATCGTAATTGTACTTGCCGTCGAGTCTGTTCGACTTTTGATCGATTCGATCCAGCCCCCAGACAGCACCCAACTGAGTCGTGCTTGCATATACATAGCCATCTTGCTGCACATAGTCCACACGGGGGTCCGAAAGCAGCTTTGTCAATCCCGCGTTATCCATCTGAACGGAAAATCCTCTGACCACGTGCTCATATGTCCGCGCGACTTTAATTTTGTGCTCGTATGAAATAAGTCGCCCAACTTCTGCTACGGTCGGCACACCGCTTTTTTCTCCAGGCTTTCGAGCCACGCTTTCTTTGAGAATGACGATATAACGGTTCGGAATAGGCTTAGCGACAGTGCGTAATTCGGCCGCGTACATTATTTGCGATGCAGACACCATAGTTACAAGCGCGCCCATCTGCAGCATGGTCTTGCTATATTTCATTTCGCCCCCTATCGCTTTGATGTTCGCCTTCTGCCTGGAAACACGCCAGCAGACGGCACTCGATTCCACCACGGCATCAGCAGCGGACTTCTTGTACAGCCAGACTAACAAACGCACTAAATCGCCTATCTTTTGATAAGCGCATAAACCCCAGATCTCGCCATGACTTTTATCGCGAGACCATACGAAATCCTGAAACGAAGGCGATTCAATCTTTAGTACAGGCCTGCACTAGCGCCGATACATATCGTCAACGTTTGACCCTGACTATTTTTTTGCATGGATTGACAGCGTTGTCAATATATTTTTTTGTGATGTGTTCCGCCCTTCATATTAAACCTTATGCGTTCAGAGGCTGCGTTTGGCGGCGCGTACTTGTCATATCTCGGAAGTAACCAAACAATTTTCGGTCTTTCTGGCCGTGCGGCTTTCGGCACGAAGAAAATTACACCGAGATCTGAAGCATGCGCGCGGCCGCTGTTGCCCAAAAAACCAAAGGGCGCGAAGAAGAGGGAAAGCCACTACTCTGTCACCTGTGCACAGCCCATTTCGTGATGACGAAAGAAGCAAGACAGAAGTCGCGCTATCGCAGCGTCGCTAACTCAAAGCCTGGGCGCTTCACTCACGACGTATTCCCCAGCGACACACCGATCCGTTTATAAGTTACGGGTTCGCATACGCAGTTATCGCGGTAGTGCAATGTGACAGCAAGTCCGAGCACTCCGCTCAAACAAAGAAGGCCGCCGACGGCGGCCTTCCGGTATCACGAAATAAAAGGGATCTCACGGCTGAACCAGGAACTCCCAGGCCCGGTTGGTGCCGGCGGGCCCCAGCACGGTTCCGGTGTTGAGCAGGAAATTCTGATAATTGTTGGCGCCGTTGAGCACATGCACTTCGGTGCTGTTGGATGCGCCCTGCTTGAAGATGCCGAACACATCGACGATGCCGTCGCGGTTGTAATCGCCCAGATCGAACGACCAGACGTTGTCCGTCCCGGTCTGGCCGAGCGCCGTGGCGACCTGCACCAGGAACGAGGCATAGCCGTTGGCGCCGTTGAGCACATGCACTTCGGTCTTGCCGGAACCGCCCATTTTGCTTAAGCCGTAGACATCGGCGATGCCGTCTCGGTTGTAATCGCCGACCTTGAACACCCAGTTCGGCGTCGAGCCGCTCGCGCCGAGCGCGGTGGCGTGATGGCCGAGGAAAGACTGGAAGTTGTTGGCGCCGTTGAGCACATGCACTTCGGTGGTGTTGGAAGCGCCCTGGCGGTTGATCGCATACAGGTCGAGGATGCCGTCGCGGTTGTAGTCGCCCAGATCGAACGCCCAGACTTCGGTCGTGCCGGTCACGTGCAGCGCGGTCGCGGTGTTCAGCAGGAACGACTGGAAGCCGTTGGCGCCGTTCAGCACATGCACCTCGGTGGTGTTGGAAGCGCCCTGCCTCTTGATCACATACAGGTCGCGGGTGCCGTCACGGTTGTAGTCGCCCAAATCGAAGGCCCACGACGCGTCGCTGCCGGTCTGATGCAAGGCGGTCGCGATGTGCGCCTTGAAGGTCCGATAGGTGGTGGCGCCATCGAGAATATGCACTTCGGTCTTGCCCGACGCGCCGACGCGCAGAATCGAGTGCAGATCGGGGCCTGTGCCCGGCGCCGGGCCGATCTGGGTGAACAACAGGCGGTTGGGCGAGCCAGAACCCGGCATGCCGCTGATGGCATTCTGCGTGGCATTGGCGATCAGCGCCGCCGTCACCTGCGCCGGCGTCGCGCCCGGGTTGCCCGCCAGATACAACGCCGCTGCGCCCGCCACATGCGGCGAGGCCATCGAGGTGCCGCTGATGGTATTGGTTGCCGTCGTGCCGGTGTGCCAGGCAGACGTGATGCTCGACCCAGGAGCGAAGATATCCAGGCAGGCGCCCCAATTGGTGAACGACGACGCCGCGTCCGTGCTCGTGGTCGAGCCCACCGTGATCGCGGCGGGCGCGCGCGCCGGCGAGAACCCACAGGCGTCCGAACTGTTGTTGCCCGCCGCCACCACCACGGTGACGCCGGCGTTGCTCAGATTCGCGACAGCGGCGTCGACTGCGGTATTCGCACCACCGCCCAGGCTCATGTTCGCCACTGCCGGCAACACCCGGTTGGCGGCGACCCAATTCATCCCGGCAATTACGCCATCCCAAGTGCCGGAGCCTGTACAACCGAGCACGCGCACCGGATGAATCGTCACCCCCTTGGCCACGCCGTAAGTGGTGCCGCCCACTGTGCCTGCGACGTGCGTGCCGTGACCGTTGCAATCGGTGGTGACGCCGACGACGGCATCGAAACCATCGCACATGAGACCGGCGAATTCAGTGTGTGTGACGAGTACGCCAGTATCGATAATGTAGGCGTGCACGCCGGCGGCGATAGTGTTGTAGGTGTAGGTGGTGCTCAGCGGCAGATTGCGCTGATCAACCCGGTCGATACCCCACGTCGCGTTGCTCTGGGTCGGATTGGCGTGCACATAGCCGTTCTCTTCGACATACGCCACGCGCGGATCCGCGAGCAAGCGCGTCAGAGCCGCGTGATCCGCCTCAACCGCGAAACCGCGCAGCACGCGGTCGTAGCTGCGTTTGAGCCGCGCGCGGTGTTCGCCTGCGATTTGGCCGGCGACCGCCGCAACGCGCGCGATGCGATTATTTTCGTGAGCCAGGCTGGCCGCGCTGTCCTTGAGCACGACGATGTATTCGCCTGGGACGGGATGTCTGGCGGTGCGCAGCTCGGCGGCTTGCGATGCGAGAGGGGATACGACGATGGCAGCGAAGATCGCTGCGGATAGGACTGTCACTCGGGATTTCATTTTCACTCCTTGAAATGTCCATATATCGAATTTGATGACATCATCGCTCGGCCTCACGCGTATCCGGGTGACGAGACTGTGTCTCAGGGCCCTCGTCGGCAGGATCTTCGCTGTTAGCCGGCCGATGTGCGGCGGTGCGCGCAATGCGCGGCGCTGCCTCTAGGAGACGATCGCAAACGACCATTCCCTGGCCGGACAACGCGGACGCGTTCGGCATCCGCATCGGCAAAGTACCCCCGCCCCTGGCACGGATCAAGCTGACCGATCGGCGCATTTCCGACACAGGGATCATCAGCTGTCGCAGGCGTTTGATCGGCGTCTTGCGCGCATGGGATTCGATGCGGCTGCAAAACGCAGACACCCCATTCAAGACAATGTTGAACAAGCGCAGGATGGCCTCATTCGGCGGGTCCGAATGATTCGATCAAGGATTCGGCGATGCAAATGTCACATCGCCGGATCGGGCGCATCTTCACGCGCATCGCCGACACGACATGTTCAACATGCTGTCGGGAGACCGTGCCCAGCAACGATGCGGGTCGGCAGATGATGGCAAGATTCAACGGCTATTCTTGACCGCCACGCCGTCCTTCATCACGAAAGAGACGTGCTCCAGCACCGTCACGTCCTTGGAAGGATCGCCGGGCACCGCGATCAGATCGGCGCGGCGGCCGTTCTCGATCGCGCCGAGATCGGCGCGCCCCAACGCCTCAGCGGCGTTGAGCGTGGCCGACCGAATCGCTTCGACCGGAGTCATACCGTAACGCACCATCACCGCGAATTGTCTGGCGTTGTCGCCATGCGGGTAGATGCCGGCGTCGGTGCCGTAGACCATCTTTACGCCGGCCTTGTGCGCGCGGCGGAAATTCTCGCGCTGCACGTCGGCCAGTTCGCGATCCTTGCGCAGGTTCTCTTCAAGCACGCCGTTCTTCGGTCCTTCGGACTGGGTGTAGTCGGTGTTATAGATGTCCATCGACAGCCACGCGCCATGTTGCTTAGCGAGCCGGATGCCCTCGTCGTCGAGCAGGCTCGCGTGCTCGATGGTGGTCACCCCGGCGCGGATCGCATCATTGATGCCGCTGGCTCCATGCGCATGCGCGGCGACGCGCACGCCCCACATCCGTGCTTCGTCGACCACCGCCTTCATCTCGCTCAGCGTCATCTGCTGCTGACCGGACTCGGTATTGCGCGAGAATACGCCGCCGGTCGCGCAGATCTTGATGACCTGCGCGCCGTATTTGCGGACCGCGCGCACAGACTTGCGTCCTTCGTCAGGGGTGTCTGCGTTATAGGGATTGCGGTCATTCATCGACGGCGGGAAATAAGTCGAATCGCAATGCCCGCCGGTGGCGCCGAAAGCATAGCCCGCGGGCACGATGCGCGGGCCGATCACCCGGCCTTCGTCGATGGCCTGCTGCAGGCCGACGTCGTTCCAGTCGTCCGAGCCGAGATTGCGGATCGTAGTGAATCCCGCCATCAGCGTCTTCTGCGCGTGCGCCACCGAAACCGCCGACCAGAACCGGTCGTTGAACTGCAGATAGGTATACCCGCTGTAGGTCGGATCGCTGTCGATATGCACGTGCATGTCGATCAGACCCGGCACGAGTGTGACGTCGCCGAGGTCGTAACGCGGCATGTCCGTGGTGACGAAGCCTGCATTCTCACCATGCAGGATCGTCTTGATCCTGCCGCCCTCGATCAGAATATGCACGTTCTGGAGCACATTCCCGCTGCGCACATCCAGCATACGGGCCGCGCTGACGACCGCAGTGGCGGAATCGCGGGCTGACGTGCGCTGCGCCGACGCATCGAACACGGCGGTGGTAGAAATGGCGGTCGCTGCGGTGATCGACACGGCGATCATACGACTGAGCATGCGCGGAAACGACATATGCGGATGGTCCTCTGGCCGGGAATCCGCAAAGCCTACGCCGTGATCGTGGCGCGGTCGAGTCTTGGCGGCCTGCGGCCTCTCCACGCCACCGGTGGACTCAGTTCGCCGGCAACAGTTGGAAAGCCGGCGCCGGCGTCAGCCAGGGTAGCAGCCAATGATCGGTCAGCAGAAAAGCGAATAGCGCCATCAGGTAGACGATGGAATAGTTGAAGCCCCGCATGGCGAAGAATTCGTCCGGCGGATCGAGCATTTTCCATGCGTACCAGAGGAATACCGCACCCAGCACCAGCGCCCCGCCGAGATAGAACAGACCGCTCATCCGCACTGCGGTCGGCAGCGCGCTGATCACCAC
>SSEV01000042.1 GCA_008015095.1 Lysobacteraceae bacterium
CCGGCGATATCGTCGTGGCGGACAACCTGTCCTGTCACAAGGTGGTTGGCATCAGGGAAGCTATTGAAGCGGTTGGAGCCACACTTTGCTATCTGCCGCCGTATTCTCCCGATCTGAATCCGATCGAAAAGATGTTTTCCAAGCTCAAGGCGATGCTACGTAGGGCGGCCGTAAGAACGATGGATGCGCTCTGGGATGAAATCGGAAGGCTCATCGATACGGTGACACCAGAAGAATGCAGCAACTACTTCGCATCTTCTGGATATGTAAACAAATAAATCGAAAGTGCTCTAGGGCCTGTTAAACGCAGCTACGGAAGGCTGCGCCGACGAAACAAACGCATACGCGATGGATTCGTCGTAAGCGAGTCCGGGCATGCGCCGAACTCGCGACTGGACTGCGTCGGCAGCAACCCACGCTGGCCGCGAAGCGGCGAATCAAAGCGCGCAGCATGAGCGTTTTTCAACAAGCTGATAGAACGCGTCGCCTTGCAGGTTGTTGAAGACATCGCCCTACCGCCCAGGCTCTACTTCGCGCCGGCCTTGCTGTCTGACGGACATGCGGAGCAGATGCGTTCGACCGTGTAGCCCTTGGCGCGCAGTTTCTCGACCACGCCGTCCTCTCCGAGCAAATGCGCGGCGCCAACGACGGCCAGCGTATCGGCAGTGCCTTCGCGCTTGAGCCGACGTTCGAGCTTCGGCACCCACGCATCGTTGCGGGCGACGATGATCCGCTTGTAGAGCTGCGGATATTCTTTGCGCATCTCCTGGGTCATCGCCCGCCATAAGGCGTCTGCATCTCCTTCGCGCCAAGCCTTGTGCAGGGTCTCCACTTCTTTGGCGCCATCGCCACTGGACATACTCAATGCCTCGTCCAGGAACTGCAACTGCTCCGAGGCGCTCATCGCATCGAAGAACGCGATCTGTTCGGCGCCGAGTTCCAGGCCTTCTGTAGGTTTCGACGCGTCTTTGGCCTTGCCGGCCATGTGCCGGTCCAGGCCGAGCATCGGGTCAAGGCCCTGCTTTCCCATTTCCACGATCGTGATCGTCAATCCCACGAACCACGCATCGAACACCTGCAGCAACCGCGGCTGCAAGCCGATGCGCGCCAGGTTCTCGACGTTCGCGCTCGCCCACTCGTCCAGTTGCGCCGCGGTCATCGGCGGCAGATCCGTGTACAAGGCCTTGCCATTGGTGCGCGCGGCGGCCTGCGCCATCTTCATCGCCAGATCGGGCGAACCGATTTCGGCGGGCGAAAGTTCGAAGACCAGTTCTTCCGCATCCGCGAACGCATCGTCGATATCGCTCGACAGCGGGTAATCGCCGGTTTTCAGCAGATGAAACGACCCGAGCAGGTACAGATCGTTGTCGGCATCGGAGACTTTCCACAGCAAGGGCACCGGCGGCGCCTCGGCCTTGGCCGGTTTGGGCGAGGCCGCATTGGCGGAAGAGGCGAAGGTCAATGCGACGACGAGACCGGCGAAGATGGGTTTGAAAACACGCATGGTGATCCTTGGTGGCGGAGGTCAGTGCTTGAGACCGTATTTCTTCTCGCCGGCGGTGATCGCCAGATTGAGGCGATTCTCGCGCGGCGGCAGCGGACAGGTCGCGAACGGCGTGAATGCGCAGGGCGGATTGTAGGCACGGTTGAAGTCGATGACCACATTGCCGTCTGCATCCGGTCGTGGCGCATCGAGATATCGGCCGGGGCCGTAACTCAGATGGCCGCTGGTCCGATCGGCGATGTACAAAGTCAGCGTGCTCCCGCCCTCATCGAGCGCTTCGATGCGATGGGCGACGCCTTCACGCTCGAACACCAGCGCGCCCGGGTTGGGAATCTCCTCGGTGGTGCCGACGATGGTCGCGATCGGCAAGGTTTTGCCTGCGGGATTCGCCACGTACTTCGCCTTGATCCGCCACTGGCGATCCGCCGGCCAGTACGGGATGGCGGAGAATTTGGTGCGCGTTTCCGCATCGGCATGCTTGACCCGGATTGCATGGCGGCCGCCGCGCCAAAGCAGGGTCATCTTGCCCTTGCCCTCGTCGAAACCAATCACGCTCGGCATTGGATTGCGGTCGTCCTTCAACTCAACTCTGCCTTTGAACGGCTCGCCATCGAGCGTCAGCGCGACTCCTGCTTCCGGAACGAAGAAGACACGCTCGCCGTTGCGTTGGATCATGCCCAGGGACTCGGGACC
The DNA here is from genome assembly GCA_008015095.1 of Lysobacteraceae bacterium. Classification (GTDB taxonomy): domain Bacteria; phylum Pseudomonadota; class Gammaproteobacteria; order Xanthomonadales; family Xanthomonadaceae; genus Lysobacter_I. The sequence goes on from SSEV01000042.1 coordinate 2,198, forward strand.
GAAAGGCAGGCGCATACCGCTGCCGCGCCCGCTGCCGATGTAATGCGATTTCAATGTGATCCAGTACAGCCCGATCAGGCTGGTCCAGCCATCCGGCTGGGTCAACGCTTCCTGACGCTGCATCCTCCAGAGGTTTTCCGCGGAAAGATACTCCGCCTGTTCCGCGCTCATCGGCACGGTCTCCGCTTCTTTCGGCTTGCGATCACAACCGGCCACAGCAATCGACAGCAGCATCGGAAACAACATCAGCAGCAATAATCGGTTCTTCGTCATCGTCAGCGCCCCCTCAAGAACCAGCGATCGATCTCGCTCAGGTTGAAACTCGCCCAGGTCGGGCGTCCGTGATTGCACTGCCCGGATCGCTCCGTGGCTTCCATTTCGCGCAACAGCGCGTTCATTTCGGGAATGCTCAATTTACGATTGGCGCGCACCGCGCCGTGACAGGCCATCGTCGCGAGCAATTCGTCGCGAGCGCTGGTGATCCTGCGCGATTCGCCATGTTCCGCCAGATCCGCGATCACGTCGCGCAGCAGCGCTTCGACATCGCCGTCGGCAAGCAACGCCGGCACTCCGCGCAGCAGCAGGCTCTGCGGACCGCTGCGGGTCACTTCGAACGCCAGCTCGGCCAGCGTCGCAGCCTCGCGCTCGGCGGTCTCAGCCTCGCGCGTCGAGACCGCGACCGTCTGCGGAACCAGCAGAGGCTGCATTCTCAGGCCGGTGTTGTCATGCGCGAGCTTGAGACGTTCGTAACCTATCCGTTCGTGCGCGGCGTGCATATCGACCACGACCAGACCTTCCGCCGCTTCGCTGAGGATATAGATGCCATGCAACTGCGCGATCGCGTAACCGAGCGGCGGCACCTCGCCGTCCTGCGATTCCGGCAACGGCCGCATCGCCGGCTGCGGCGACGAGGATGTGCCGTACAGCGCGCCATACGTCGCGCGCACATCGTCAACACGCAGTCCGAGGCCGCTTTGCGGCATCGGCCGGGTCCATGGCGGATACGCCACGGCCGACGCCGTCGATACGGCGGCCTGCGCCGCGCCCCCTTGCGCTTGTTCGCCATGGGCCAGGCTCGCAGGCATGCCGGCGCGGGTCTCGGCCAAGGCGGCATGCAGGGTGCGATAAACGAAATCGTGGATCAGGCGCGCGTCGCGGAAACGCACCTCGTGTTTGGCCGGATGCACGTTGACATCGACGCGACGCGGATCGATCTCGAGAAACAGCACATACGCCGGCTGCCGTCCATGGAACAGGACATCCGCATAGGCCTGTTTCACCGCGTGCGCGACGTTGCGATCGCGCACCGCGCGTCCGTTGACGTAGAGGTATTGCTGATCGGCACTGGCGCGGGAATATGCAGGTTGTGCGATCCAACCGCGCAGGCGCAGCGCGCCGCCGCCCGACTCCGCGGATACGGCCGCACTGTGGTCGACCTGCAGGGCATGAGCGAGGAATTCCTCGCCCAAAGTCTCGACCAAACGATCGCCCGAGAACAACGCATCGTCGCCGCCCTTGTATCGGCGTAACGGCTTGCCGTTATGAGTGACGCGCAGTTCCACGTCAGGTCGTGCCAGCGCGAGCTGGCGCAGCCATTCTTCGATATGGCCGAGTTCGGTGCGCTCGGCGCGCAGGAACTTGCGCCGCGCCGGCACGTTGTAGAACAGGTCGCGCACCTCGACCGTGGTGCCCGCCGGCAGGGCTTTCGGGGCCGCCTCGCCGATCCGTCCGCCATCGACCGGCAGCGCCGTTCCGCGCTCGTCGGCGCCTCGCCGCGATGCGATCAGAAAACGGCTGACCGATGCGATGGAAGGCAAGGCTTCACCCCGAAAACCGAGGGTGGCCACCGCTTCCAGATCCTCGATCGACGTGATCTTGCTGGTCGCATGTCGGGCCACCGCCAACGGCAGTTCGCCGGCCGCGATGCCGCCGCCGTCATCACGCACCCGAATCAGGCGCACGCCACCATCCTCGAGATCGATATCGACACGCCGTGCGCCAGCGTCAAGCGCGTTTTCGACCAGCTCTTTGACCACCGACGCGGGACGCTCGACGACCTCGCCGGCAGCGATCTGATTGATGAGCGTATCGGGCAGCTGGCGGATGGTCACTTGTCGAAAAAACGCCTCGGGGGCGCAGCGCGGAACGACACCGGATGATAGCGGTTGGGCAGGCCGATGACCGAGATCCCAATCCGGGAAGAGTCATCCGGAAAGTCCGGCGCAACGATGAAGTGCCGTAGGCGGGCCGTAGAAAAACGGCCCGACGGCACGGCTACGGATCGTTGCGACGGCCAGGAACCACGTAACCGATTGATTCGTCGCATACGAGCCGGACAAGTGCCGGAATCGCGGCCTGATCGCAGCGGCAGGCGCCGGCACGGACAGCAACGCTGGCCGCGAAGCGGCGAGCTGTATGGATGCAACGATGTCGATACGCGCAGAGACTGCGTTTTCAACGCCCGTCAGGGGCTGCCGCCGGTAATGATCGTCGGCCCCTTCGCTGCCAACACTCCAGCGGATTCGCCCTGCGCTTTCGCACGGGCTGCATACAGCGTGCCTGGCGGAGGCTGGCGGCTGAAATAGGCGTGCACGCCATCCAGCACCGCACGCGCCAGTGCGCGTTGGTGCGATGGGTCGTTCAGCCGCTTTTCCTCTTCCGGATTCGAGATGAATGCGGTTTCGACCAACATCGCCGGCATGTCGGAAGTACGCAGTACAGCGAAGTTGGCGCGCTCGACCTGTGGCTTGTGATGGCTGCCGACCGCTTTCAACCCGGCGAGGATATGGTTCGCCGCATTTTCGGAAGCCTTCATCTGGCCGCTCTGGGTCAGATCGAGCAATACCGAAGTCAGCATATCGTCCGACTTGGGCACATGCCCGCCTCCGATCAGATCGGCTGCGTTTTCCTTGTCGGCGAGCCAACGCGCGCGCTGGGAGGACGCTCCACGCAGGGACAGCACATACACCGACGAGCCCTTGGCCGCTCGGTTTTCCGCGGCGTCGGCATGGATCGAAATGAACATGTCGGCCTTCGCCGCGCGCGCGATCTGCGGACGACGGGTCAGGGGCAGGAACACGTCGTGATCGCGGGTGAGCACCGCCTTCAAGCCGGGCGTCGCATTGATCTGGCGCGCCAGTTCGCGCGCGATCGCCAAGGTCGCGTCTTTTTCGCGCTTGCCGGTCGGTCCGATCGCGCCAGGATCCTGACCGCCATGGCCGGCGTCGATGGCGATGATCAAGGGGCGGATCCCCACGCGCAGATCCTGAAGACGCTTGCCCGCACCCACCGGCGTTTGCGGCTCGACGGCGACGACGACGGAAGGCTTGTCGGAAATCCCGCCCATTGCTTGGACGGCCGTGTCGGACGTCGATGGGGAAGTCTGCGGTATCGGTGCCGCAGATGAGGGCGCGGCGTCCGCCACAGCACCACTGGAAATGCTTTCAGGAACGGGCCTTTCAGGAACGGGCCTTTCAGGAACGGGCCTTTCAGGAACGGACCTTTCAGGAACGGGCCTTCCAGGAGCCGGCGTTGCGGACCCCATCTCTGCCGGAACAGACGCGGAGATCGGCGTCCCGATCTTCGTGGGTGTCCCCAACTTCGTCGTCCCCAGCTTCGTCGACGAAGTCGCCGCCGCGGCTGACGAAGCGATGATCGCCGGCTCTGATTGCGTCGAACGCGCTGGCGCCAGGGTTCCCGCTTGCGGCGACGGAATGGGTGGGGTTACGGCAATGCTGGAAGCGGCGCCGTGCTGCGAGGCAAGCACCGCACTCGTCGTTGCGGGAGGTTCACGTGGCGTCTGCGCTAAGGCATCAGTGGCCGGATCGCGCATATCGGCAGAACGAAGCGTCGGCCATTCCAGGACTATGCGTGGCCCGTCCGGAGTGGTTTCGAGCAATGGCTTGATCTGGGCGGCGGGGACCGAAAGGTCGAAAACCAGACGCAAAGTGCCTGCCGCGGGCTGTCCGCTACGCACCGCCTTTACCACGCCGGCCGCTGCCGGCATGCGCAGATCGCGTGTCAGCGCCACACCTGGCAGATCCACGACGAAGCGATCGGGGGCTCCCAGCGCAAAAGCACGATAGGCGACGTCGGCCTGCAATTGCAGTACGGCGCGGGTGCTCACCGCATTCGACTCTAGACGCAACTCTTTGATTTCATTCGCTTGAGCAAGGTTCCAGCACAGGGCGGCCAGTAGGGCCAGGCCCAGTATGATTTGCTGAAATGTGATCCCCTTGACGCGCATGGCCGGTAGTCAAGCACCGCACGAGATTTTTTTCAAGCATTTTTCCCTTAATAATCCGTAACCTGCCGATACTTTCTAGCGCTAGAGTTCAGATAGGCCGGCCAACTCACTGGCCACGCATCCATCGCTGACGTGCCTGCTTCGTCGGCGCAGCCCTCCATGGTTGCGCTAGCAGACCTTTTTCAACGGCCTGCTAAAGCGCCGGGAGGCGCACCGGAAAAGCCCAAGAAGGAGTTGGATTCGATAGCACGCGGTAAGGCTAAAGCCCTCCGTCTGCATCGCCTTACCACTCCCTGAAACCGGGTTCGACAGGCGGCCGAAAGACGGTCCGCTATGCGTCGGCCGCCTGATGGCATCCGCCGACATCGCAATCCAGGCCATGTCGATCAAGCCGGGAAAGCCAGTCATGCCCGCAAGGGCTCACGGCGTTCACGACGCAACGCCGTCCATTGCCTTCTATCGACAGCGACACGCTCAGATCCGGTCGCGGCAGCGCATCGCCTCCTCGTTCCGGCCATTCGATCAGCCACAACATGGCGGGCGCATCATCCAACCCGAGAAATTCCAGCTCACCGCCATCGGCGATGCGATACAGATCCAAATGCAGGGCTTCCCCACCACCGCCCAACGGATAACGTTCGACCAGGGTATAGGTCGGGCTGCGGATCGCGCCCTGCACGCCCAATGTCCGCAGCCAGGCCCGCGCGAGCGTGGACTTGCCCGCACCGAGATCTCCGTGCAGATGAACGATCGCCGGAGCCGGTGCGCTGAGCGCCAAAACGCTTGCGAGGGCTTCGGTGTCCTGCGCATCGTCCAAGCGTAAGGATCGCACCGCATCCTGATCTTCGTTTCGCTCGGCCGTCATGATCGACATCGCTCACGACCGCGGTTGCGGATTACAGAAGCGGCGCAGATGCGCGAGCAGATCAGAGGCGAGCATGCCACGCTCGCCACCCTCACGCGCCGCCGCATCGCCAGCGGCCGCATGCAACAACGCGCCGCAGACTGCCGCGTCGAAACAGGACCATTCCTGCGCAAGAAGCGCCGCGATCGTACCGGTGAGCGCATCGCCCATGCCGCCCGAGGCCATGCCCGGATTGCCGGCGTCGATCAACACAGGGGTTTCACCCGGCGCCGCGATTACACTGCCCGCGCCTTTCCAGACCACAACGCACTGATACTGCTCGGCGAGCAATTGCGCCGATGCGATACGGTTACTTTCGATCTCCGCGACGGTGATGCCGAGCAATCTCGCGGCCTCGCCCGGATGCGGCGTCAGAACCGCCCGTTCCAAGTGCTCAGGCGACGCCGCGAGCAGATTCAGCGCATCCGCATCCACCACCATCGGCAATCCCGCTGTCCGAGCAATCTCGAATAAGCCCTCTCCCCATGCGTTGAGCCCCAACCCAGGACCGACGGCAACGACACTGCTGCGCGCCAGCAGCGGCGGCAGATCCGCAGGAGCGGCCACTGCGCGCGCCATGCATTCCGGACGGCGGCCGAGGATCACCGGCACGTGCTCGGCGCGCGTAGCGGCCGCCACCAAGCCGGCTCCGGCGCGATGCGCGGCCTCGGCGCACAAAGCGATCGCGCCACCGAACCCATGATCCCCGCCGACGCATAGCACGCTGCCGAAATGGCCTTTATGGGCGTCACGCGCGCGCGGCGGCAACCAGCGCCGTAGCGCGTCCGCGCCTGCTCGCCGGGCCGCGGGCTCGACGCCATCAAAAATCTCAGGCGGCAAGTCGAGATCATGCACGACAACTTCACCACAAGCTGCACGGCCGCGGCCGGTGAACAAGCCCGGCTTGCCCGCGATGAATCTCAACGTGACCTCGGCCTGTATCGCCAGACCATGATCATGCCCGCTGTCGGCGTCCACACCAGAAGGCGCGTCCAAGGCCAGCAGTGGTACGGAGCGCGCGTTCAAGGCTTCGATCAGCGCGGCGGCTGCGCCTTCCGGCGCGCGTTGCAAACCGATACCGAACAAGGCGTCGACCCAGACATCCGCCTCCGGCAACGCCATGCCGGGCGCGAACACAGCAGCCACGCCGCCTGCGCGCAGATATGCCTCGGCGGCGCGCGACGCGGTTGCGGTCTTGATCGTTTCGCCCAGACGCAACACCCCGACGCTGCGACCGGAAGCGCGCGCCAGTTCGGCCAGCGCATACCCGTCGCCGCCGTTGTTGCCCGGCCCGCACGCGATACCGATACGTTGCGCCTGCGGCCAGCGTTCGAGGATCAGGCGCCACGCCGCCAATCCGGCCCGCGCCATCAACGCATCCTCGTCGAGCCCGAAACGAGCCCATGCCGCGCGCTCGATCGTACGGACCGACTCACTGCGGTAAAGCCCGGGAAGATCATCGAGTACGGCGCGGCGCATGGCCGGATTCTAACAGGCGCTCGAACATCATCTCGCCAGAGTTGTTTTCGACGGCCGCCGAAAGCCTGTCGGTACTTTTCGGCGCCTCGGGCGCAAATCCGGGCAGCGCCTATACTGCAGCCATGACCGCGCTCCCAGATATCGATCTCGCTCGAGTCGCCGCAGACATCAAGAAAATGGCGCGCGAGGCCGGCTTCCAGCGCTGCGGCATCGCCGATATCGCGCTGGGCGAGGACGAAGCGCATTTACGCGCATGGTTGGCGCGCGGTTTTCATGGTTCGATGCGCTGGATGGCCGACCACGGCGATAAGCGCAGCAGGCCTCGCGAACTGGTGCCGGGAACAGTGCGCGTCGTATCGGTGGGGCTGGATTACGGCCAAGACGAGGATGTCGCATGGCGCGCACTGGATGATGGCGAGCGCGCCTACGTTGCGCGTTACGCCCTGGGCCGCGATTACCACAAACTGATGCGCAACCGGCTGCAGAAGCTCGCCGAACGCATCGCCGCCGAGATCGGCCCGTTCGGCTACCGCGTCTTCGTCGATTCGGCGCCGGTCTTGGAACGCGCACTGGCACGGGACGCCGGCATCGGCTGGATCGGCAAACACACCTGTCTGATCGACAAGGACGGGGGATCGTGGTTCTTTCTCGGCGAAATCTATGTCGATCTGCCACTGCCGATCGATCGTCCCGCCACCGCGCATTGCGGCACGTGCACGCGCTGCATCGAAATCTGCCCGACTGCGGCGATCATCGCACCCTACCAGGTCGATGCGCGGCGCTGTATCGCCTATCTCACCATCGAACACGAAGGCGCGATCGACGAGGCCCTGCGTCCGCTGATCGGCAATCGCATCTTCGGTTGCGACGACTGCCAGCTGATCTGCCCCTGGAACAAATTCGCGAAAACCACCGACGAGCCGGATTTCCGCGCCCGCAACGGTCTGGACCAGGCCACGCTGGTGGAACTGTTCGCATGGACGGAACAGGAATTCCTGCAACGCACCGAAGGCTCGGCGCTACGCCGCAGCGGCTACGCACGCTGGTTGCGCAATCTGGCGATCGCTCTGGGCAATGCGCCGACGACGCCGTCGGCGATCGCCGCTTTGGAATCGCGCAAGGGCATCGACGACGCGGTCGTGCGCGAGCATGTCGAATGGGCGTTGGCCCGCCATCGCGCCTCAAACACGCCTTGACTCGAAATCTCCACGAATCTCCCCGGAAACCGCGCGAGTCCCCCTTGACCCGTGCCGCCGCGCATTTGACGCCGACATCCCGCGATCAGCGTCGACCCTCGATATACGCCGCGGCATAGGCGGCCGCCCAAGGATGCGGCGGTTGCTCTTCGTATGCGGCGAACCATAGTTCGTTCTCGATCCAGAATCGGCACACGAAAGACTCGAAACTCTCGGCGCAGAACGCGATGCCCTCCGGCGCTACGGCCTCTTCCTGCCACTGCTCTTCGGGCGTGCCGTAAAAATCAGGGGAAACCACGATCGCATGTCCCTGCCCACGCTTGGGCAGAAACAGATACCAGAACAGGCAGCCCTGCGAATCGGCGAGAAAGCGCGCCAGGTAACCATCCCCGGAAGGCGATTCGACCGCGGCCGGACAGATGTCCAGAAAACAATCAGTATTCGAGCGAACCCGCATTTGCAATGCACGTGACTTGATAAAAGTCAGGAATTCTTCGGGCAGCGCCAATCCCAGACGCGCGCATTCAAACTCCAGTTCAGAGACCGCCACGGCATTCTCTTTCGCGCGCTCGCTATCGATCGCGCCCTCCCATGCATCGGCCTGTTCGAGCCAGCGGAAATCGCCCCGCAAGACAACCGGCAGCTCCGGCAACGCAGCGTAGTCGTAACGACCATAGGTTCCCAGATCCGGACGTGCTTCGCCGAGCCCCGCGAGATCCAGCGAGATACCCCACCAGAATGGCGAAAATGACGTTTCGGACGGATGCATGCCTGCGTTCCGCCAAAGGCTCAGCCGCGGTCGCGAATCACGGCGAGCAAGGCCCGCGTCACCGGATCGTCGGCCTGCGCTTCGCCGCGCAACGCGGGCAGCAGCTGGTTGGCCACCTGCTTGCCCAACTCCACGCCGAACTGGTCGAAGGCGTTGATGCCCCACAATACCGATTGCAGGTAGACGCTGTGTTCGTACAACGCGATCAGAGCGCCCAGCGATTCCGGAGTCAGCGCATCCAGCAACAACAAGGTGCTCGGGCGATTGCCGGCATAAGCGCGATGCGGGTCGTCGCTAGGCTGTCCGTTGGCGAAGGCTTCAGTCTGCGCGAGCAGGTTCGCGAGCAGAGCGGCATGGTTGTCTTCATGCGCATGGTCGGCGCGGATCGTGCCGATGAAGTCCGCAGGCACGATCTGGGTACCTTGATGCAGGGCGTGGAAGAAGCTGTGCTGGGTGTCGGTCCCCGCCCCCCCCCACCACACCGTGCCGGTGTGGTGGGGGGGGGCGGGGAC